>DATLCH010000325.1:0-3714 GCA_035526465.1 Candidatus Limnocylindrales bacterium
AAACCGGCGTAGCGGTAAAAGAAACCAAATTATTCGCGGCGGGGGAAATTCTCCCGGAGTTTGGCCAGAACCAGGATATTTACAAAATCGCCTTTGGCCTCGGGTCCAAAGATATCAGCCAGATCGTCGAGGCTAATAACGCGTACCTTTTTCTCCGCATCAAGCAACGCAAAGAAGCCGCGGTACCGCCCCTGGAAAGTGTTAAGGATCAAGTCGAAAAAGGCGCCAAAGAAGCCAAGGCGTACGAGCTAACATTACAAAAAGGCAATAGCGTGCTTGAACAGCTGAAGAAAGAAAAAGATTTCAGCAAAATCGCCGCAGCTAACGATGTGCAGATCGAAGAGAGCGGCTGGTTTCAACGCAACGCTCCCCAGCTGCCGAAAATCGGCGATCTCTCCGAATTGCGCGGCGGCGCTCTCTTGCTATCAGCGCAGAATCCAGTCGCGGACAAGCTTTACACGCAAAAAGATGCCGCCTACATTTTAGCGTTTAAAGCGAGTCAACCTGCCGACATGGAGCAGTTCGAAAAGGAGAAGGCTCTGTTGAAAAAACAAGCCACCGTCGAGAGCCGCCAGCGTGCCTTGGCGAAGTATCTCGAAAGTTTAAAAGCCAAGGCAAAAATCACCTTCAACAACGACTTCTTAGAAGCGAGCTGAGCCGGCCCGGAATGCTGACGTGCAAATAGTTCTCGTGCGCCATGGCGCCACCGATTGGAACTTGGAGCATCGCTGCCAGGGATCGAGCGATCGCGATCTGAGTGATGTCGGACGGCGTCAAGCCGAACAACTTGGCGAACGGCTGCGTCAGGAAACGATTCACGGGGTCTATGCGAGTGATTTGAGACGCGCACGGCGCACTGCTGAAGTTATCAGCCGACATCACAATCTACCGGTAATCGTCGAAGAGAGCATTCGCGAACTCGATCATGGCCATTTAGAAGGGCTGACGTTTAACGAAATCAAACAGAACTATGGCGATTTTCTGACGCGCTGGCGCAGCGAACCGGCCGAGTTGCGAGTCCCCGGCGGCGAATGCCTAGCGGATGTCGCCGAGCGCGCCTGGTTGGGCCTAAATCAGATCGTCGCGCGCCATGACGCAGCGGAGACCATCGTCGTCGTCAGCCACAACTTCCCGATCGTCGGGATCGTCTGCCGAATTACCGGAACCCACCTGAACCAATACCGAAATTTTCACCTGGACCCGTGCGGCATGAGCCGGTTACACCATAACGGCGACGGCTCCTGGCAAGTGACCCATATCAATGGTGATGAGTACGAAAAGCACCGCGGCCGGGCAATCCCAGCCTGACACTTTATCCAACGTGCCGCGGCTCACTCGCGCTTGTCGAGCCAACCGATAATGAAAAAAATGATCGCCATTGCGAGATAGGCGAGGAAAAATTCCGGTGCCGCCATCAATCCAAACCGGCTGGTAATGCCACCTGCTGAGAGTTCGTAGGCATGGATGATGCCGCAGGCAGAAAGCACTGCCGCGGTGACCGACCACAACCCGGCTCGGGCAAATTTTCTTTCAATCAGCGCCACTCCAACGGCAGCAAGGATCATCGAGGTGAAAATAAAGCCGCGTTCAAGTGATATCATTCCATGAATTGCCACGCTCTCATGGCTGAATTTAGCCAAGCCAACGTCGAAGAGGGATTTCCCCGCCGCCCGTAATCCCGTTTCAACCATCATCAATCCCCATCCCGCCAACGCCGGCACTAATCCGAGCGCCACCGCCGGCGCGTGCTCGCTTGGCGTTTCTTGAAACGATTGGGCGACGATGATGATGCCAATGTAAAGGAGAATGCCTATACCCGCTTCCAGGGGAATAAGACCGAGCACCGCTTGGATAGTGCCGGTGAAACAGAGAAGCGCGATAAAAATCCCATTGAGCGAAGAATAGCCTGAGCGCGCGCCGAGCCGTTTCCACCCCGGATGCCCAATATAAATTGTCGTCGGAAACACACTGCCGAACAGCGACGCCACGACCGAGCCGATGCCGTTGGCCATCAGTGAGGGAAAGGTTTTGTAACGGTCGCCAGCCGCTTCGGCGCTCTCGATGTTTTGCAAGGAGCCGACTACGTTAAAAATCCCCATGGGAAAAATCACCGAAAAATAATTGAGAAAGGCGGGATGAACGAGCGCTTCCCAGAGCGAGTCACCGGTAAACACCGGCAGGGACAAAGATCCATGCAGCGTCAGAGCCTTGCTGTTCATAGACCCCATCGTCCAGCCAAGAATCGTACCGACCGCAATGGCAACCAGGCCGCCGGGCAGGCCCAACGGCATTTTCTGATGCGCAAAGTAGGCGACGAAGATCAGCGCCATTGGCACCAGCGCCACGAGCGGCTGAGCGAAAATTTTAAAAGTAAAATCCATCGCGATAAAAGTGATCGCGATGCCGGACAAAGCCGAAAGCAAGGCGGCCCGCGGCGTCACCCGACGCACCGCCTCGGCAACGAAGGCGCCGAGTATTTCGATCACGCCGTTGAGAAAACACGCGACCAGGCCAACCTTCCAGGCCCACACCGGGTCTTTGGTCTCTTGCACGATCGGCAGCATGATAAAAAAGACGAAAGCGAACAGACTCACGGTATTGATACCGTAAGGTAACGCGGTGACGTCTTCGCGGCCGCTCTCCTGGGCCAGCCGACGCGCCTGCCAGGCGTAAAAAAAATTGCCCAGCAGAATCGAAATCGCCGCGCCCGGAAGGATTCTGCCGAAAATATAACTATCCGGCAGCAGAATCAGCTCGCGGCACAGGCCGACAATCAAAATGAGCTGGATGAGATTGTCGATCATCAAACCGAAAAATCCGTCGAGATCTTTGCGGACAAACCAGGGTGGATTCGATGCCGGGTGCGTCATGTGCTTAGAAACTGTCGCTGCAAGTCGGCCGACTGTAGCCGTCGATACTCGAGGATGTCAAATCATATGGCAAACCTCGCCTTGAAACCCCGCCTTGGGGAAGATAATAGTGAAATCCAATCGATGTCGACTTTACGGGTCAAAAATTGTCGGACGTTGAGTCTCTTGGCAGCCATCGCATTGCAGGAGAAGCTGGTGGCGCTGAAGCAGCAAGGCTCACGCGCGGATATCCTGCTTTTCGTCGAGCATCCCCATGTTTATACCCTCGGTCGCGGCGGTAGTGACGTCAACGTGCTCGCGCCGAAGGAAGTTCCCGTCCATCGCACCAGCCGCGGCGGCGATGTCACATACCACGGCCCGGGTCAATTAATTGTTTATCCGATCATCGATTTGCGCTCGAAATTACGCAAAGACGTGCATCGCTACGTGCGCAATCTGGAACAAAGTGCGATTCAGACATTGGCAGACTTCGCCATTGTCGCAGGACGCCGGCCACCGCACACGGGGATTTGGATTGACGACAGAAAAATCGCCGCCATTGGCATCGCCGTGCGGCGTTGCATTACCTACCACGGCTTGGCGCTCAACGTGAACACCGACTTGTCGTTTTTCCAGCGCATTGTTCCGTGCGGACTGGCTTGGGCTGAAGTGACCTCCATGCGAAAGGAACTCGGTGTGGAGCCGCGCATGACTGATGTTCGACAGCGATTTCTCCATCACTTCGCCGAAATCTTTGGTTATCACGATATAGACGAAGGGATTGAGCAGTCCGGCGATTTGAACGTATTGAACGGCTTGAACGTTTTGAACTCGTGACTCTTATGGGTCGAAGACATCCCGATTG
>DATLCH010000328.1:0-3201 GCA_035526465.1 Candidatus Limnocylindrales bacterium
TGGACTGTGCCGGATGGCCGCGTATGGCGTGATCTAAAAACTCTCGATTTCCGCTTGCGTCAGGGAAACAATATCGCGCTCTGGATTCGTTGGGACGAACTCAGCAACACTTTCAGCCTGTGCGATCGCAGTATCAAGAAGTCAAAGGGCCGCAGGGGCGGCGGTCTACCAGGCTCCCCCATAACTTGCGGGGCTGGCGAGCTGCCCGGCAGCCCTCTCGTCTTGGAGGGTGCTTTGGGTCAGCTTCATTTAGCGGAAACCACAGTGATTGGGAGCGGCCCGACCGGCCAGAGTGTAACTCTCAATTTGGCCATCGAGCTCGGCCCGAACGCAACCGGACATTACGCCGTCGAGTTAGCGGCAACTGATGATTTTGGCGCCGAGGATGATTTCGTCCAGGCTAGCGATGTTCTAATCCGGCCCGCTAAAAGACGTTAGCTGTTGTAGACAATGGCGTCACCCCGGGTGAGTCGAAACCGACAGGGTTCAAATCGGAAAAGTAATCGGGGGCAGTCTTCTATTTATTTGTGATCGTGACTTGCTCTCAGGTGATCGCATTGGTCACGCCTGGTGAAACGAATAGTTCACCGCGTCCAGTTCCATGATTCGCGGCTGGCATCGATTAAATTTTTAACGCTGCGCAGCGCGCGCACGCGGGCGACCGCGCGTGCGTCGCCGGCCCAGACGCTCGAGCTGGAACGCACTTGCTCGAGCGCCAGCTCTTTCATCGGCCTTGCTATCCTGGTCAATAGCATCAAGTCCGTGCTAGGACGAATTGCTGCGCCCAAGGTGCCGGCTGTCTAATTATCCGCAAAAGAATGGCCAGAGTTATCGACGATCGACGAGGTCAAAAGCTTCGTTCGCTTCCGAGACAAATTTTTGGACCTTTTCACGGCTCTTGCGACCCGTCGAGTCTTCGACGCCGGTGTGGGAGTCGACTCCGGCTGGTCCAACTTCCAGAATCGCGCTCTTGACGTTCTCCGGCGTGAGCCCGCCGGCGAGAATGATCGGTCGATCGGCAAGTTCCACCAGGCGCCTACTCACGCGCCAGTCGTGAGTCTTGCCGGTGGCGCCCGAGGCGCCGGTTTCTGGATCGAAGGTGTCGGTAATGAAACCATCGACAAACGGCGACAGCTCCCGCAGCGTGGCTTCGAGAGCTTTTTGCTCGCGCATTCCGATCACAAGACTCTTGAGCACGGTTAAGTTCGGATCGAGAGTCTTCAGACGCTTCAGCTCATCGCGTTCGATGTCGCCATGGAGCTGCACGATCCGGGCGCCGAGCGCATGACAGAAAGCGGCAATCTCGGTCGCCTGGTTTAGATAAGTGATTGCCACTCCGAAAACTGGCGGCGTCAGGACCTTGATAATCGCCGCCGCCTCCTGCTCGGTGAGATCCTCACGGTGAACCGGGAGCCGAAGCGGAAATCCCAGATAGCGAACACCGCACTGCTGAAGCATTTGCGCTTCACCGGCGTCGATGATCCCGGCAATCTGGATTAAATTTTGGTCGAGCATATTTGGCGAACAATCTTAGCAACCTCTGTATCTCGGTCTTCGCGCTGTCCAACGCCGGCCAATTCAGCGGCCCCGTTTACCATTGGCAGATTTGGAAAGAGAGCCACCTGGAACCTCGCACTTTGCCGGTTGTGACTCCGACTTTCTTCTCCCTAAGTCCTCAATGAGTTGCTCAATGAAGCCCACCTGACCAGACAAAATCTTTTCCCTGGCTTCTGAGATGTTGAACCAAGCCGCGCGATCGACTTCCGGGTACTGCTGCATATTGCCGGACTTGGGCGGCCACTCCAGTGAGAACGAATTGCTGCGAATCTGCGCCGGGTCGCAGTCGGCTTCAATCGCCCAGGCATATACTATTTTACCACCAGGTTGCTTCAGCGGATCGAGACAACGAAACTCTCCGGAAATCGTAAAACCGGTTTCTTCCGTAAACTCACGCTGGGCAGCCTGCAGCAGCTCCTCGCCAGCCGCGAATTCGCCCTTTGGTATCGACCATGCCCCGGCATCTTTCTTTCGCCAAAACGGTCCACCGGGATGGACCAGAAACACCTCAACCTCCGGCGTACGGCGATATAACAAAAGTCCAGCACTAGTTTTTCGTGCCATGATTCAACTCAATTGATTACGTAACGGCGTCCGTATGACAATTGGCCAAGGCATAGGTTCATATACGGGGCCGCGACTGCATCGCTCCGCTCCGTTTAAATCGTTCTAAATGTCGCAAGATTGCGAGACGCGCGAAACCGCTGAGTCCGACAGAAGGCTTGACGAGTTAAAGAAATTGAGTCGAAGCAAGAAACCCTAGCGGTTGTGAACTCAGCGCCTCGTGCCGACTTGCGCGACGGTTGTCAGTTCAACTCATCAATCCGTCGTTGTAAAAACTCTTCGGCACAAAATTGAAGAAATGACCTGCACCCTCGATGATGCGTTGCGAGTGCGGCGTGCCGGCAGGGATGTTCACTCCGACGGGGCTCTCGACGACGACTTTGTCATCGCCGATCTGAAACTCGATTTTGAGGCCGGTCAATTCCGCTCCCGTGCCGATGGCAATGTGCTGCGTGTCGCAGTTGTGCCGGTGCATATCGACGTAATCCGCCTGGGTCGGTTGCACGCCCGCAACGCTGCGCACGACGGTATAAAAGTTAGCCTCGGGCTTCACCTTGCCGTCGACAAAAACATAGCGCGTCCCGGGCGCCGCATCGGTGTGGTACTTGATCTCGGTTGTCGGCCGCACTTCGGGCGGAAAAATGTAACCGGCATATTTGGAGAATTCGCGTTCGCCCTTCGCAACATCGAACGGCTTATCCTCATGAGTGTAGCCGCGGTTGCGAAATAAGACGGTCACCGTGCCGGCGCCGCGCGTCACTTTGTACTCGTGCACTGCCCCGGTGGGAATGTATACGCAGGCGGGCGCGACGATCTTGTGCACTTTTCCATCGAAGATAATTTGCCCCTCGAGCCCCGTCAGATCCGGGTTGTTACCGATAAAATAGTAGAACTCGTCAGTATTGTGGCAGTGCGGCACCTGATAATCGGCAACCTGCGCAGGCAAGTCTTTAGCTTCGTGGATCGCGACGTAAATATCGGCATCGGGATGCGAATCGCGGTTGATAAATACGTAACGCTTTACCGGCAGCGCGCTCAATTGACGCAGCGGCCGCTTCTCTTCATGCTTGCCGCCGAGCA
>DATLCH010000330.1:0-2752 GCA_035526465.1 Candidatus Limnocylindrales bacterium
CAATCGCTTCAAGCCGCATGCAGCACCAACACTGGCTTGTTCGAGTGGCGCACGACTTTTTCAGTAACACTGCCGAGCGTCCAGCGGGTCACGCCAGTTCTGCCATGCGTGCACATCGCCAGCAGCACATCGGGATGGCCATTGGCATAGCGCACGATCTCCTCGGCACCTGAGCCTTCGAGCGCTACCCAGGACACTTTAGATACGCCGCGGGCTTTCAGCCCTGCGGATTTTTGGTGCAGATAACTTTCCACTTCTTCCTTGAGCGCGCGCAATATTTCGTCGTACTTGGGTAAATAATCCTCCTTGCCATAGTACGTCGATGCGGCGAGTTCATAGGCGCGGCCGAGAACGACCTCGGCATCGAGACACTTGGCGAGTTCAGCCACAGTAGGCAGCACCGATTCGGCTAACTCCGAACCATCGAGCGGCACGATGATGGATTTGATATTAGCCGGGCGGGCGGGGGTCGACTCTTTGCTGGCGCGCACGAGGAACAACGGGACGCTAGTTCCGCGCAATACTTTCTCCGCCACACTCCCCATCATCCAACGGCTAATTCCCGACCGACCGTGCGTCGCCATCGCTACTAAAGTACCCGGTTCTGCTTCGGCTCTTGCAATGATGGCTTCAGCCGGGCGCCCTCTCTCCACCTTGCACTCGATATGAGCTCCGGCGAAACTGGCAGAGACTTCCGCCAGGCGTTCGCGACTCGCCCGTTCGCCTTCAGCGATGATGCCATCGAGGTAGCGCGCTTTGTCGGCAACGACATGCGCCGTAGCGGTCGAGATGTCGACAACCTCCAAAAGCTCGACCGGCAGCTTTAGGGTGTGAGCCAGAATGTGTGCAAACGGTAGAACTTTTTCCGAGGTTTTTGAGCCATCCAACGGGATCAACAACTTTGAAAACATACGCTCTCCTTCATCGGAAGAAGGCGCAACTAACATGCCAGTGCAGAACGCGAATTAATCGACGTAAATTACTGAATTCTTATTACTTTTGAGAATAAAATCAGGAGCTATTCGCAGCAGTGAAAAAACGTCGGTTATTCGCCTAAAAAAGGTGTTTCAAAGCCGTGCGCGGACGAATTGTTCGCACGTGTCCGCTAACTTCTCGACCGGCGCGTCAGTTTCGAGTTCGAGAAAATCAGCGCAATCTATCTCGTCCGGAGCTTCATAGCTGTCTTTTTGCTTTAGGTAGATTTCCCACCGACCGTCAGAAACGTCCCGCCCTTGGGACGCCCTTCGACTCAATCGCTCTCGAATGGATTCCTCAGCAGCGACACAGCGAATGAAGAGATAAGGAATATGAAATTTTGTCGCCAAACCTACCATGCGCTGCCGATGCGCGCGCTCGGTAAATGTGGCGTCCAAAATCACCCCTCGCCCGCTGGCAATTAGCGTTTCGGCATCGCTCGCCATTTTTGCGTAGGTCTTCTCGGTCATGCTCGCGCTATAAATTCCCTCGCCGTAGCCTTCGGTCTGGCGCCCGGTTTTACCCGCCAAAGCCTTACGAACGATATCCGAATTGATTGTCGCGACGCCGAGTCGCTCGCTCAACGCTTTGGCAACCGTCGACTTGCCGCTGCCGGTAAAGCCGCTGACGAGAATCAAGAAAGGCTTCCGCGGCTGCCTCGTCAATTGTAAGGCATAAGCCATGTAGCGTCGCGCGGTAGCGCAGCTCTCGGCGCCGCGCAATGCAAATACTTTCGCGCGCACCAACGCACGGTAACATTTCCAAAATGGCAAGAGCTTTCGGAACTCGTCGTCTTGAATCAGTTCGCCGTAGCGCGCAAGAAATGGCTCGACCAAACCGCTATGGCCGCGCGCCTCGAGATCCATCGCCAAAAAAGCTATTTCGGAGGCGAGATCGCATTGGCGGAACTTGGGCTCAAACTCGATGCAATCGAAAACCTGAATTCCTTCGGGAGCAAAACAGACGTGCTCCGCGTGGAGGTCGCCATGAACGTCACGGAGCCAACCCTGTTCAGCGCGCCGGGCCAAGAGTTCTCCCTGCGAGTCGATAAAGTTCAGCGCGAAGCGATCAACGGCCTGCAAGTCGTCTCGATCGATCACCTGTCCCACGAATGGTTTAAGTTCGATGATGTTTTCACACCATTGGCGCCGTACCAGTGCCGGATACTGCCCAGGGTCAACAGCGTGGACCGGCTCCGCGCTTCGATGGAAGCGCGCCAGTAATTCTGCCAGCTCATGCATCATCTCCGGCGTCACTTGCCCGGCGTCGAGTAAAAACGGCAGCATGCGCTTTTCTGGCAGCCGGCGCATCACCAGCACATGCTCCGCGGGCGCGTCCCAGCCGCCGAGCCGCCAACGGAACTCATCGCGAGTGATAGGCGTGATACCGAGGTAGACCGACGGAGCTAGCCGCCGATTGAGGCGCAGCTCTTCCTCTAGGTAAAACCGCCGTTTCTCAAGACTCGAATAATCGAGAAACGTATAGCGCACCGGTTTCTTCAACTTAAAAACCAGTTCCCCAGCCAAGAACAGATGCGATATATGGGTTTCCTTGTGAGTCACCGTGTCCGGCGGTTTAGGATAGAACTGCGGGTCGAGCATCGCTTGCACCAGCGAGTCTTGGTCGGCCGCAACTGCAGCTAATTCTACGTTAGGATCGCTTTCCATCTCGCCGATTCGGCTGTCGTTCTGTGACCACGTCAAAAAACATGGATCGCCATATTGCCGGACGGTGTTGTTAGCGATTGTCGATCACACCGAACAAAAGGCAAGAATGA
>DATLCH010000335.1:0-5957 GCA_035526465.1 Candidatus Limnocylindrales bacterium
TGAATTGAATCTAAATTCAGTGCCCGCGCGTGAGGCTTCGATGATGCGATACATTCGAGTTTTTTTTCTATTCGTCTTGACGCAGATTCCGCAACTCGCCGACGCGCAAAATAAATTTCTGCTGGGCTATTCGTCCTTCAGTTCCAATCAGACGCCGCTGTGGGTCGCGAAGGAACAGGGTCTGTTCAAGCGCTACGGCAGCGATCCTGATTTGCTCTTGATCGAAGGCGGCACCCGCGGCGCGCAGGCCCTGATCTCGGGAGACGTTCCGATCATGGGTATGTCGGGCCAGCCGGTGATCAGCGCGCGGGCACGCGGCGCGGACCTGACGATGTTTGCCGGCATGGTCAATAAGATGAACTACATCCTGGTAACCACGGCAGCGATCAAGAAACCCGAGGATCTAAAAGGTAAACGCATTGGCGCGGCCCAGGCCGGCACAGCGTCTTATCATGCCGTGCTGCTTGGCTTTAAACATTGGGGACTCGACGCCCGGCGCGACCGCATCACGATTCTGCCCTTAGGCAACCAAGCCGCCCGCGTCGGCTCGCTGCAATCCGGCGGCAGCGATGCGATCATCGTCAATCCGGGTCTTGGAACGATGCTTAAGGAGCGCGGCAATTCGATTCTGGCTGATTTCACCGAGTTGCCAATTCCATATCCTCAGCAGACCATGAGCATTCGTGAGCAGACCCTTAGAAGTGACCCGGACTTCGTCGAGCGAGCGCTCAAGGGCATCGTTGCCGGCAACAGCTTTAGCTTAGACCCGCGCAATAAGGACAGAGTCAAACAGATCATCGCCAAATATTTGCGCTTGGATCGTATCGATAAAGCCGAAGAGCATTATCAGTCGGCTTTAAAAGTGCTGCCGTCCAAGCCTTATGTGGATGTCGCCGGAATCGCTTCGATGATCGAATTCATCGCCGAAACCGATCCCCTGGTGGCCAAGATCAAACCGGAGATGGTTATCAATCATTCGGTTCTGAAGAAACTCGACGACAGCGACTTTATCGATCAACTATCGAAACGATAGTTCGATGGGATCGCGATTAAAATTAAACGGGAGACGAGAGGGCAGGTTATGGCAGTTACGAAGACATCGAATAACGAACTCTACCGAAGTTTACATAATATATCTTATCAGACGTTAGCTAAGCGTCTTTACTTTGCCGTCGGCGCGGGCGCAGCTTTCACGCTCTCGAGTTCGGCGACCTTGGCACTGAGAATCGATCCGGGCTGGTCCTTCAGATATTCCTTGTAAGCAGCTAAAGCTGCCGGCGCTTGTCCGGTCTTTTCCAAGCACCGTGCTTTGCCGAGCAACGCTTCGGATTGCTGGGCTGCGGCAATCTTATGTGCTTCGTTGTAGGATTCTATGGCTTGACGGCAATCGTTCTTCTGTTCCGCGGCATTCGCCAAAGCCATCAGCGACAATTGGCGGTACAGCGTATTGGGCCGGCTCGCCGTAACCGCACGTTGCGCCGAGTTCAAGGCCTTATCGAGCTCACCCAGGTTGATGTAGCTATTTGCCTCATAAAGGTGGGCCAAACCAGCATAGATCGACCAGCGGTACTGCTGAACCTTATCAAAATGGGTCAGCGCTTCGCGATATTTTTCCGCTTGATAGAGCTCCGTAGCGGTGGTGAATTCCTGAGCCGCGGCGATGTTTTGTCGTTCCTTAAATATTTGCCAGCCCCAAATGCCCACTCCCAGCAACACGAGCGCAGCGACCACGGCAAAAACTAGGTTCTTGTGGGATCGATAATATTCCAGCGCCTGTTCGGTGGCGACTTGAAAACGATCCGGCTGGCGAAGTTCTTTACGGGTAAGCTTTCGAGTTTGCGAGGTAGCCATGAATTTGATGTGAGAGCCAGTGAATCCTAATTAAAGTCTTAGTTGTGAAATGAAAACTTATTGTTTGTATTTGAAATCGTCGGGCGTCATCTTCTCAAGAATTTCGCCCCATTTTTCCTGCGATACATTGGAGACCTTCTCCACGGGCATCTCCTTACTTTCATCCTGTTGCAAGACACTCGAAGCTTCGAGCACGGCTTTGGCGACATAGATCGGGCACTTGGCTCGCAGCGCCAGTGCAATGGCATCGCTTGGACGAGAATCAAGCAAGAGCTGGCGCCCGCCGGCTAAGGTCAAATTAATCGCGGCATAGTAAGTATTTTCTTTGAGCTCGGTGATCTCGATGGACTGGACCGAGCAGCCGACTTCCGCCAGTAGCGTCTTAAGCAAGTCGTGGGTCATCGGCCGGGCCATGGCGATTCCCTCGATTTCAGTGGCCATAGCCGTGGCTTCCAGGAGGCCAATCCAAATCGGCAAGTTGAGTTTATTTTCCGTATCTTTAAGAATTACGATTGGTGTTTTGGTAACAGGATCAAGGGTTAATCCCCCCACCGACATTTCGATACAATCTGCTTTTGAGGTCATTGTTTATCCCCTTCCTACTGGGATTCTAGCGCAGGATTAGGCGCACATCGGCTCGCCGAGCAATGAATTAGCGGTGGCGCCGGTTATACGGACCTGAACGAATTCACCGATTAAATGGCTCGAACCGCTGAGGTTGACGATGCGATTGCCGCGAGTCCGCCCCATGACCTGTTCGGCCTTCAGTTTGGACTGCCCCTCGACTAGCACTTCTTCGCAGTCGCCGATGCGTTGGCGGTTTTTCGCCAGAGATATTTCACGCTGTAAGGCTTGCACTGTTTTTAGACGTTCTTTCTTTACGTCGCCGGGAACATCGTCGTTGTATATTTTCGCGGAGACGGTTTGCGGCCGCGGTGAATAGATGAACGAATAAATATCATCGTACTCTACATGTCGTAGCAATTCTAGCGTCTGCTCGAACTCCGCGTCGGTCTCACCGGGAAAACCAACGATGATATCGGTGCTGAGCGCGACTTTGGGGCAGCGCTTTTTCAGCCGATAAAGCCGATCCAAATACTCAGCCTTGGTGTAGCCGCGGCGCATACGTGTTAGGACGGTATCGGAACCGGATTGCACCGGTAAATGAAGATGTTCGCAAAGATTGCTCAACCTCGCGAAGTCCTCGGTCAGTTCGGGAGATAGATCCTGCGGGTGGGACGTGGTGAAGCGGATCCGGCGCAAGCCATCGATTGCATCGACCCGGGCAAGCAGCTCGGCAAAGCTCAATTCGCCGGGCGTGAGCTTGCCGTAGGAATTGACGTTTTGGCCGAGTAGCATGACTTCCTTGACCCCGTGCGCTGCCAGCGAACTGATTTCAGCGAGAATCTTGCCGCTCGGCCGGCTCACTTCGCGCCCACGCACATGCGGCACGATGCAGAAGCTGCACACCTTGTTGCAACCCTGCATGATTGTCACGAATGCTTTGATACCATCGACGTGCGTGCGTAGTTCGCCGTCGTCCATATACGCCGGATCGCGGTAGAATGCCGTCTGCACCGGCCGCGCCCGGGCATTTTCCACCTGTGCGATCATTTCCGGCAGTTTGTGAATATTGTGCGTGCCGAACACCAAATCCAGATGAGGAATACGCTTTAGCAGTTTCTCGCCTTCCTGTTGGGCGACGCAGCCGCCCACGCCGATAATGACGTCGTCCCGATAATTTTTGAATTCTTTCCAACTGCCGAGCGCGCTGTAGACCTTTTGTTCGGCCTTGTCGCGCACGCTGCAAGTGTTCAGCAGAATCACGTCCGCGCTATCGATGCGGTCGGTTTGGACATAATTGTTGCGCGCCAGCACCTGGACGATCTTTTCAGAGTCGTATTGGTTCATCTGACAGCCGTAAGTCTGGACGTAAAGCTTCTTCATGGCGCGATCAGATCGACTATTTTATATAATTGGCTGATGCTGCGGCACTCTTCGGCGATGTGGCAATGGGGAGCGTAGCGTGGCATCTCGCTATCGCCGATTCCCCAGGTCATGCGGCTTTCCGGGTTGAGCCAGATCAGTTGCTTGGCTTTTTGTTTGACCTCGCGCAGCACCCAGTCATTGGGCCGATTATAATTGTTGCGCCCGTCGCCGATGATTAACACCGTAGTCTTGCTCGTCACCGCGGACAGAAAGTTGCGATGGAACTGCTCGAAGGCGCGGCCGAAATTCGAGTGAGAGAAAACGTCTATGACGTCGCCTTTCAAAGCCGTCTCGACGGCGGTCTGAATGTCGTGCTCTTCGAAGAGCTTGGTCACTTCGCCAATCTCGGCAACGAACACGAAGCTACGAACCTTCGCGTAAAGATCTTGCACCGAGTAGACAAACTGCAACATGAAGCGCGAAGCGTTCAAAACCGAGTCGGAAATGTCGCACAATACCATCACCTGTGGTTTGGTCTTTTTGCGGCGGTCGAGCTGGATATGAAAGGGCACACCGCCGTATTGCATGTTCTTACGCAAAGTATCTTTGATATCGAATCGACCGCGGGCGGCTTTCTTGCGCCGCACCGACAAGCGGTTCTTGAGCCTCTGCGCCAAGCGCGCGACGGCGTCGTTCATGCGCCGGATGTCGTCTTCGGTGTAAAACGAAAAGCTCTTGTCGGCGAGCGAGCTGCGTTGCGAGTAGTCGCGCGGCTCGGCGCCTTGCTTGCGCTGTTCCTGCTGGATGACCTCGCGCAAGAGCCGGTTCAAGTCGCGCATGCGCTCATCCAAGAAACGCATGACGTTTTGCAGATCCTCGCCGTTTTCGCCGAGCATTTGCAGCATGCCGCGGAAACGCTCGATCTCGCTTTGGACGCGGTCGAGCCCTAAGCGCATCATCATGCGCGTATACGGTGTGTGGCGCAGGGTCTCCGGATTGCCGTTGTGCATTTCCTGCTGCATCGCTTCGCGCAACATGCGCTCGAGTTCAGTGCGATTATTATTGAGCAGCGCCTTGGTGAGATCGGATAGATCCCCTTCCATGTTTTTCAGGAGTTTCTGGATCTGATCGAGCATTTCCTGAAACTTTTCCGGCGATAACCCAAGCTCTTCCATGATCTTGCGATCGATGGCATCGAGAGCCTGGCCGATACCCAGGAAAAAATAATCGAACAATTCGTCGAAAGGCTTAACGTCGCTGGTGCGTTTGATCAGGGTCGTGCGCAGGGCATCGCGAAATATTTGCGGGTCCGCGATGCCGATCAATTCGAGGGCGCGAAACGCGTCCATGTTTTCCGACAAGGACACGCGGATGCCGTTGCGGCGCAAAATATTGGCGAACTCTATGACTCGCGCTTGCATGATTTTTTACCGCTACCGCGCGGGCGGCTAATGCAAATGATCTTTGTCGTCGCTGGCAGTGGGACGCCGGGCTTGTTTTTCCGCCAGGTAACTTTTCAGTTCCTGATGCGCCTTGCGGATATCGGCTTCATATTTCATTAAAGCCGCCATGGTCTGCTCGACAAGTTCGTTATCCAGGTCCTTGATGTTGAGCAGCGTTAGGGCACGCACCCAATCGAGGCTCTCACTGATGCTCGGAGTCTTTTTCAGATCGAGCTTGCGCAACCGGTGTAACAAGCGCACGACTTCGTCGGCGAGCTTGTCGCCAACGTTTGGCACCTTTAGCTTGATAATCTCTTTTTCGCGCTCAGGATCGGGGAAATCGAGAAATAGATGGAGACAGCGACGTTTGAGCGCGTCGGAGACTTCCCGGCTGTTATTACTCGTCAGCACCACCAGCGGTATATGCTTGGCCTTGAGCGTGCCGATTTCCGGCACGGTAATTTGAAAGTCGCTCAGCACTTCGAGCAGGAAAGCCTCAAACTCGGCGTCCGATTTATCGATCTCGTCGATCAACAGCACCACCGGTTTCGCCGATAAAAGCGCGCGTAGCAATGGCCGAGGCAGGAGAAATTTCTCGGAAAAAAATACCCCATCCTGTTTGGCGACGTGGTCGACTGCTTCTTGAAGAGTCTTGGCTCCCTGCAGAATGTCGCCGATCTTGTCTTTGAGAATTTGGGTGTAGAGCAGCTGCTTGGCGTACTCCCATTCGTACAG
>DATLCH010000344.1:0-10822 GCA_035526465.1 Candidatus Limnocylindrales bacterium
CTGTGCGTCATCCTAAGACAATTCGCTGGCACGACACGGTGCTCATCGCTGAAGAGGCCGGAGTCAATGCATTGCCGATCGTCGCCTTACTGAGTTTTCTCGTCGGCGTCATCATGGCGTTTCAATCGGCAGTCGCCTTGCGTCAGTTCGGCGCGGAGATTTTTGTCGCCAATATGATTGGCTTATCCGTGCTGCGTGAGATGGGACCATTGATGACGGCGATTATCCTCGCCGGCCGGTCGGGGTCGGCCTTTGCCGCCGAGATCGGCACCATGAAAGTGCGCGAGGAAATCGACGCGCTCAAGACCATGGGCCTGGAGCCGGTGCGATTTCTTGTAGTGCCGCGAGTGCTTGCCGCCGTCGTAATGACCCCGGTGCTAACCGTCTTCGCCGATCTGTTGGGGGTTATGGGCGGCTCTGTCGTCATGATGTCGCTTGGGTTTCCGCTGATTACTTTTTTTCATCAATTGCAGTTGGCGGTGAGCTACGGTTCGTTTGTCGGCGGCTTAGTAAAAGCCTTCGCCTTCGGCATTCTGATCGCTGCCGTCGGTTGCTTACGCGGGCTTCAGACCGAGACCGGCGCTAGTGCGGTAGGACTTTCGACCACCCACGCCGTGGTGAGCGGGATTATCTTGATCGTTATTACCGACGGGGTTTTTACGGTGATTTACTATTATCTTTGGGTTTGAGCCGATTATGACAAGCGGTGATACGCTCATTACAGTCGAGAATTTCACCGCAGCTTATAACGGCGCGGTGATTCTCAACAAACTGAACTTCGAGGTGTACCGCGGCGAAGTATTTGTCATTCTCGGCGGCTCGGGCTCGGGCAAAAGTACGCTGCTCAAACACATGATCGGCTTGTATCCGCCGGCGGCCGGGACGATTCTCATCGACGGTAACAATGTCAGCACGGCCGAAGGGAGTGAACGCCAGCAACTGTTGCGCAAGTTCGGCGTGATGTATCAAAGCGGCGCGCTGTTCGGTTCGATGACAGTACTCGACAACGTCTGTTTGCCCCTCCAAGAATTTACCGATTTGCCGCCCGACGCGGTCCGATTCATCGCCTCGATGAAACTCCAGCGCGTCGGTCTCGGCGGTTTTGACAACCATATGCCGTCGGAACTAAGCGGCGGTATGCAAAAGCGTGCCGCCCTTGCTCGCGCCATGGCACTCGATCCGCAGGTGTTGTTCCTCGATGAACCGTCGGCCGGTCTCGATCCAATTACCTCGGCGGAGCTCGATGAATTGATTCTCTCGCTGGCGCGCAGTTTGAAAATCACTTTCGTCATCGTTAGCCACGAGTTGGCGAGTATTTTTGCCATTGCGGATCGGGTGATTATGTTGGATAAAAGTGTCAAGGGCATAGTCGCAACCGGCAAACCTCAAGAACTGCGCGATCACAGCGAGAATCCCTGGGTGCGACAATTTTTTTCTCGGCAGCCTTCCGCCGACCAACCCGCACACTAATTCGGGGAAATTTTCTAACCATCTGGACCCACAGATATGGAAAAAGCCACCTACTTTAAAATTGGTCTGTTCATCATCGTTGGCACCGTTATCGCCGCCTTCGGCGTCGTCGCGCTCGGTATGGGTACGATCTTTCAAAAGAAGATTATAGTCGAAACCTATATCGACGAATCGGTGCAGGGACTCGACGTCGGCTCGCCCGCCAAGTTTCGTGGTGTGCCGATCGGCAAGGTCGAAACCATTAGCCTGACCAGCGCCGAGTACCCGACCAAGCGTCGCTATGTTTTGGTCCGTATCGGCCTGACGACGAACGTTTTTCAAGCTCCGCTTGCTGATGCCGGCTCGCCGAGTTTTATGACCGAGGTCGAAAAAGGCCTGCGCGTTCGTCTCGCATCCCAGGGACTCACCGGTGCGGCCTACATCGAAGCGGATTATCAGGATCCGGCGCGCAATCCGCCCTTGGAGATCGATTGGCAGCCGCGTTATCCCTATGTGCCGTCGACTTTGAGCCGAATTACCCAGCTGAGCGAGTCTTTGGATAAAATTCTTCAGAGCGTGGAAACCATCGATATCGGCCGCCTGGTCGGTGGCCTCGAACAGTCTTTGGTGACGATTACTAAAGTCGCCGAAGGAGCGAACTTCGACAAGCTCGGCGGTCAGGCCAATGCCTTTTTGACCGAGGTGCGCGAGACCAATCGCCAATTGAAACAACTGATCGGCAGCAACGACATAAAGTCTGCCTTTAGGGACAGCGCAGCCGCGGCGAGCGGCGCGCGCGAGATGATCGAGCGCGCGCAAGGGCCGGTCAACCAAATGCTCGCCGACTTGCCGCGCGCGGCCGGAAGTTTAGAGCGGATGGTGTCGCGGCTCGATTCAGTCACCGCCGATTTACCGGAGACCAGCGCGCAACTGCGGCAGACCTTGCAACGCATGAACCGATTGATCGCGACTCAGCAACAGGGCATCGCTGCTACGGTCGAGAACTTGCAAGCGATATCCAACGACATGAAAGAGCTCACGGAAAGTTCGCGGAAGTATCCGTCGCAGGTATTGTTCGGCGCGCCGCCAACCCCGTCCAAGGTGATGCAACGATGAAATCATTGAGAATTCATTCTGCGGCCGCGGCGCTGTTCGCTATACTCGGCAGCGGTTGCGTCAACCTTGAACGCAGCTATCCCGACAAGCGTTTTTATGTCTTGGAAGTGCGCCCGCCGGCGACGACCGGCGGGCCGATCAACAATGAGATTTTGCAAGTGTCGCCTTTACGTATCTCACCGCGATACCAGGACAGGAGTTTCGTTTATCGCATTTCCGATAGCGGCTTCGAAGCCGATTACTACAATCAATTTATTGCTCCGCCAGCAGGATTGATCAGCGAAGAGATTCGTAAGAGTTTGACCGGCGCGCAGCTCTTTAAACACGTGATAAGCGCGTCGAGTAGTCAGGCGCCGAGCTATGTGTTGGAAGGTACCGTCAATGGAATTTACGGTGATTTCAGAAATTCCAACGCTCCTGCTGCGATTATCGATTTGGAGTTTTTTTTGACCAGCGATCTACCCTCCAAGCCCGGCATTCTCTTGCAGAAGCGCTATGTGCAGTCGGTACCGGTGAGCAGCCGCTCGCCCGAAGCATTGGTCAAAAGCTGGGATCGGGCGCTGGAACAAATTCTCGCCGCCCTCGCGGCGGATCTCGCCGCGGTGAAGTAGTTTGCCCGAGACGAGCTCCCGCCGGGGCCGCATCGGCCATTCGGTCGTTGATTGTTTAGTCCAGCGAATACCGCTCGAAGCACTCCGGACCACTGTGTAACCGAACCACTTCGAGTAGACCAAAAAATTTAATCAAGCACTTGAATGCTTGACTGGTTTTCTGTTCGGCGATATAGCTCCCCGCGGAGAAAACGTGTTCAGACTTACAATCAGCGAGCGCCGACGTCGCGTTTTTCGTTATTGCCGCGACGCGTTGCACGCCGTGGTATTTCGGCATAACGCGCAAGCCGATGCGTCGAAATCATTCAGCAAAATTAGCCGCGAGCAGCACACGCCTTTCCTGAAATCACAAGGTCCGCCGGAAAAGAAATTCGAGACGATTCAATGGGCCGATCACGGGGTGCGCGAAGTTTGGAAACTTAGATCCGTGCGGATTTCGCCAGAGACAGGCAAGCCTTCCGGTTATCTTTGGCATTATGGCCATTTTATCCATGATCTGATCATGCCGTTGGCCGATTGGCTCGTCGAGGGAAATATCGATCCGGAGGCCATTGATCTTTATATCGAGCACACACCGGAACAGTCAGTGGGCCCCTATGTCGATCTGATTAAATCTTTGTTGGGTGTGCGGGCAGAGCTGCTGGCAGTGCAGAGTTTCAAGGACCTCGATGGTAAAGAACTTGTTCTCCATGCCTATCTTTTTGGTCCCTACAAGCGGTCGTCGCTCGACAATGTGCAACAGCTAGTCTTGTCTCGGTTTGATCTTCGCCCGGCTGCGGCAATTTCGCCGGAGGTGATTCTGATCGAGCGTGGCCATTACCCGAACGGTTTTGAGAACAACCGGGAAATTCCTGAAAGTAGCAAAAAAAACGGCAAGCAGCGTCGCATGATCGTCAATCACGACGAACTCTCAGCGGCCCTCGATGCGCGCTACGGACGGCGGTTTTGCGGAGTGGTGCTTGAGGAGATTCCCGTGTCAGAACAGATAAGATTGTTTCACCATGCCCGAGTTGTTATCGCTCAGCACGGTGGCGGTCTGAATAATATTATCTGGATGAAAGGCAACGATGGGGTGGTTGTTGAACTCGCTCCTACTGCAATCAGAACATTTCAAAATCTCTGCTTAGCCAAGGGACTGACCTATCGCACGCTAGGTCCGATGAATAAACGAATGCCACGGATCGACTCCGCCGAGTTACTGCGCCTGCTGGATTCCTTGGGATGCTGACATCGGCACCGGTTGTGGTGGTAGGGGGTGGTCCTGGAGGCATTGCGGCCGCATTGGCATTGGGCTCCGATGGATTGTTGCTGGAAAGTGCGCAAGCGCTCGGCGGTCTGTCGATGAGTGTGTCATTCGCTGGCGCCGTGTTCGATCTCGGCGGTCATTCCTTCCATACTCCGCATCCGCATATCCGAGAGTTGGTTTTTGATGCCCTAGATATGTTTGAACAGGAGCGCGATGCCCGGTGTTATCATGAAGGGGAATGGATCCCTTATCCCTTCCAAAAGCATTTCACCGAGCTCAGCTGCGCCGAAACGGTAGCGGATTGTGCCAACGGCATGGCGACGATCGACAGTGATATCCAACCAGCCCATTTCGAGGAGCAACTCGTGGCACGTTTCGGTGCCGGCCTCGCCCGCCACTTCATGCTCCCTTACAACCGTAAGCTCTGGGGCGACGATCTCGCGCGCATGGATAGCGCATGGACCAGCGAACGAATTCCCAGCGCAAGAGGCGGCGGCAGCGACCAGTTTTCTGAAACCAGCGGTGTTCGAACGCCGCTCCAAGAAAGCACTCGGGTCGCATATCCTGCGCGGGGCGGCTTCGCAGAAATCTTCCGAGCGCTAGCCGAGCGCGTTCACGCTGTGAGACTTGGCGTGGAGGTGATTCAGATCGAGCCGCGCCAGCGGATCGTCTATGCGCGTAACGGAGACACTTATCGATATGAACGAATGATTTCCACTCTGCCTTTGCCGCGGCTAATGGCCAGCATCCACGGAGTGCCGCCAGAAATCTTGTCGGCAGTGATGGAACTGGAGGCGCTTGGACTTGACCTGATCCTGATCGCAGTGGATGAACCCGTTCAGACCACAGCGCAACGAATTTACAGCGCCGAAGCGCACATCCCGGCGCACAAGATCGTAATCAACCACAACTCATCCGGTTGGCTGCGGACCTTGCCGGCCCATGGCATTGTCGCCGAAGTGTCTCGTGCTCAGGCCTACGGACAATTGGACCGGTCGCTGGAGCGTACTGTCGTTGAAAACCTGGTAAAAATGGGGATTCTGCGTGATCCGTCCCTAGTTAAGGAAGTGCGCCAACTGCATGTTTCACATGCCTATCCGGTGCCGACTCACGAGCGCCCGCAGATCGTGCAACGGGCCAAAGACTGGCTAACTGCTCAGGACATTTTCACTCTCGGGCGCTTCGGAGAATGGGCTTATATCAACTCCGACGAAGTACTACATCGAGGTCTGCAACTGGGACGTGCTTGTAGAGACTGACTGCGGCGCATTAAGCTCATAAAAAAACTCACGTAGGTCTGACCCGGCACAGATACGAACGATGGGGCAGTGACCCGCTGATCGGATCAGCCTGGTCGGTGCCGATGAGCATGGCGGCGTTGGCGCCGGTTTCGTCGTAGACATTGTAGCCGGGAAGTTCCAATTCTTTGCAACCTTGCCACCAGCCATGTTGCACGCAGATGGTGCCAGGGACGATGTTTTTGGTCACGCGCGCTTTGACTTTGATCGCACCTTTTGGAGTTTCAACCACCATCCATTCTTTGTGCTTAACGCCGTAACGCAATGCGGTTTCCGGGTGAATATCGGCGCACGGTTCGGGCAGCGCTTTGCGCAGACTAGTTAACGCGCGCTGTTGGCTGTGCACGAAAGTCGTGTTCTTGGCGTTGGTGAGGACGAGAGGAAAATCGGCGGCGACGTCAGGCCGGCTGACCGGGCTCAGAGCAGGTTCGATATATTCCGGCAGTGCTGGATATCCGGCGGCGGCGAATTTATGGCAATAGAGTTCGACTCGCGTCGACGACGTGGCGAAGCCGCGTATTTTGCCGTGCTTGTCGACTTTTGCATGCTTCTCGAAGGTCGGAGCGATCGGACGGGAAATGCCGCCCGGAGTGTTTTTTAACTCATCGAGAGTAATACCCGTCGGTTCGAGTTCGTAGGCGTAACCAGCTTCGATGTCTCCGTCGAAGAATTGCTCGCCCATACCCATCCGCTTGGCCAGCTCGAAAAGTATCCAGGTATCAGAGCGCCGTTCGTACAAAGGTTCAAGCACGGCGGGGCGATATTGTAGATGGGTCTTGCCTAACTGTCGGTGTTCGAATGCGGTGGTGATCGACGACATCTCCAGAAAGCTGGTGACGGGCAAAACGTAATCGCACAGTGCGGCCGTGGGTGTCATGAACAGATCCAGCGCCACCGCGAACTCTACTTTGCTCAGCGCTGCGCGGGCGCGGCGTGGATCGGCGTTGGACATGACCGGATTACAGCCGAAGGCGAGAAACGCTTTGATCGCATACGGTTGTTGGTCGAGGATGGCAGTGAAGATGTCATAGGCGGTGCAATTTCCGGGCGATGCCGGCGGACCCAGCGGTTTTTTGTCGCGGCCAATGCGCAGCGCCGCTACTTCTTTCGAGAGAAACTCTTTGCCGTCGACGTTATTGGTCGGGACTTTAGGAAAGGTCACGTTGCCGCCCTTACGATCGAAGTCACCAAGGAGCGCATAGAGCGAAGCGATGGCGCGGCTAGTTTGCGTCGCATTAGTGTGTTGGCCGAGCCCATTCCACATATACATGCTGACCGGCCGGTTGTGCGCCAGCATGAGTGCGGTCTTCCAGACTTGTTCGGCAGGCACCCAGGTGATTTTCGAGGATTTCTCCGGCGCGAATTCGGCGGCAATATCGCCGAGCTTCTCGAAAACCGGTTTGCAGCTTATTTCTCTGCCGTCTTTGCCCTTGAGAACGTGCGTACCGAAGAGTGCCGGCCGGACGTCATCACGTTCGTATGCGCCGTTGGCCGACTGATAAAGAACTGCTTGGTTCTTCGCCTCGTCCCATACAACGAAGCAGCTGGCATCTCCGTTGGCGCTGAGATCCGCTTCAGTAATGACGGCGCCGGTTGCCGTATCTAACAAGAACATCCCATTGGTCCAGCGGCGTACGAACTCGACGTCGTACCAACTCTCCTCGATGAGGCAATGGATCAGCGCGAGCGCCAGTGCGCCATCGGTGCCCGGACGCACTTGCAAGAGTATGTCCGCCTTAGTACCGATGCCGACGCGGCGCGGATCGACGACCACGGTCTTCATGCCGCGTTGGCGTGCCCGGATGATATCTTCCGCAAGAATCAGCGAGGTCGAGCTAGGGTTATGACCCCAGAGAAGAAACGTTTTGCTGTGAGCGACATCGGGGGTTTGAATGGTCGTGCCGAAAGTGAAACTGAAACCGGTGTCCTTGTGCCAGTTGCACACATGAGTTGTGGAAACCCAGTTGGGACTGCCGTAGAGACAAAGAAAGCGGCCGAGCCAGCGCTCGACATCGTCGACGGACGTGCCGCTCTTAGTGCCTTTGCCCAATGCCATCGACTTGGCGCCGTGGCGCTCGCGGATTGCCAACAATCTTTGCGCGATGTCATCAAGCGCTTCCTCCCAAGTGACGCGCTGCCAGCCGGGATCGGCAGCGCTCTTGGGCCGCGTGCGCTTGAGCGGGTAATTTAATCGCTCGGGATTGTAAACCAGCTCTGGTGCGGCTTTGCCTTTGATACACATGACGCCGCCATTGGGATGATCGTGGTCCGGTTCCAATTTGGTCACCCGGCCGTTCTCCACGGTGGCAATCGTCGCGCAGTGGGCGGTGCACAGGGCGCAGTAGCCGCGCACTGTTTTAGTCTCAATCCCCTGCTCTGCCGGTTTGGACATACGTTCTCCGAATGGTGACGGCGTGTTATGCGCGGTGGTTCAAGGTTCAAGGGTTCAAAGTTCAAGGACGGAGTTCGACCGATTGAAACTTTTGAACCTTGAACGGCTATTCAGTCTAACTCCGGTCGATTCGGTTTACCGATGAAGCCGGGACCGAAGCCGGCTTCGTGGGCCGCCCAGGCACCGGCGACTCGGCCGCTGAAGATCGACGGACCGAGCATCGTGCCTTCCAGTCCAGCCTTGCCATTGATGTGACCGCCGGCCATACCGGCGACTTCTCCAGCCGCATAAAGTCCCGGGATGGGCTCGAAATATTTGTTGAGGGCGCGGCAGCGCAGATCGGTTTTGGCGCCGCCAAAATTCTTGCGCGCCAGGGGACAAATCTGAATCGCGTAATAGGGTGGTGTGTCGAATTTCTTCGAACCCTTGAGTGATTTGCCAAACTTGGAATCTTTGTCCAGTTTTGCCTCAAAGCATTGGTTGTATTCTTCGACTTCGGTGACGAAATTCTTTAGGTCATCGAACCCGCACTGCTGGCCAAGTTCTTCGAAACTGTCAGCTTTTTTGATGAATGGCGAATTGTTAAGCAACTCCTCGACTTTGGCTCGGTCAATAACATCGCCGCGGCGGTAGTACGGGTCGGCGACGTCGATCTTCGCCAGCATGGGCGTGTCGGCAATGGCCCAGGCATGGGGCGGTGTTTGCGCCAGCAGCTTTGGCGTTGCCGAGGCGCCGCCGGTAAGCGATTCATTGTGAAAGCGCCGGCCCTGCTGATTAAACCAAATATAGCCGGGCACCATGCGGAAAACCAAGCCGCGGCGCTGCTTAGGATCGCGGTAGTCTGGTGTCGCATAAACATAGAACCAAATGCAGTCCATGTGAGTAAAGTAGCCGCCCAACTCGCGGATCATCGTGTGTCCCTCACCCTTCGCCCCAAAACCGGAGCCTTCCATGACTCGGAAATTTTTAAACTCTGGGCGATGCTCCAGCACCATGTCGAGATTTGAGTTGAAACCGCCGGTGGCTACCACGACGGTTTTACTGTGAATATCCCAGGTTTGGTTTTCTTTGGTCGCAGTTAGGCCGGCGACCCGGCCATCTTTTGTGATCAGCTTGCCGGCTTTGGTAGACCTCATGATAGTTATGTTGGGCATCGTTTCGGCGGTTTTGATCAGCGCGGTCATGAGCCCCAAACCGTTGTTTTCCGGGCGATGCCAGCGCAGTACGCGATTGCCTTCCTGAAATTTCAGATCGACCCAACGGACGCCGCAGCGATCGGCCCAGTGATAAAGATCGTGCAGACTATGTTCGAGATAGTAGCGCGCCCAGACTTCGTCGGCCTGGCCGCCGCCCCAGTTGATCCAGTCATCGAAAGCCATGTCCGGCGTGTCGTTAATGCCCTGGGACTTTTGTAACGGTGTTCCGACAATGCAGCAGCCGCCGCCGGATATTGCTGCTGTGCCACCGCATTCCGCCGCACCTTCCAAAACCAGCGCTTTGGCGCCGGCGCGCGCGACTTCGATGGCGGCGGGAATACCGGCGCCGCCGCCACCGATAATCGCTACATCAGTTTCGATATTCGAGTTGGGCATGGCGAACTCCTTCGGACCGATCGAGGTGGTCGATGATTTATCACTCTTGTCGGGAGCGGGTCAACGCGAACCCTCTTGCCAAGTGCGCGGGCTTTCTGTATCGGGAATGTAATCGTAGTTCGCCAAGGAGATTATCTATGATCCGCCGCCGATTGGGTCCGTTTCTTCTGATGAGTGTTGCCCTCTTGACCTTCGCTAGCGGCAACGGCCACTCACAGGAAAACGTTCGCATTGCCCATCCTTCATTGTCGGCTTCGGTGATGTGCTTGATGATTGCCAATAAAGAGGGCTATTTCCGAGAGGAGGGATTAAACGTCGAGTTTTTGAGCATTCGCGGCGAGATTGCGATTCGCACAACCCTCGCCGGCGAGATCGATATGTTTACTAACGCCGGCAGCGCGATTAACGCGGTGGCGCGCAACGTGCCGTTGAAAATACTCGCCGTTTTCCAGGATAAGCCCGGCTGGGATTTGATCGCATTGCCGAATTTCAAATCCGTCGCGCAACTTCGCGGCCAGACGGTGGCAATTATGTCTCCGGAAGGCTCTCTTGCGGTGGTTACTCGTGAGATTTTGAAAAAACACGGCATCGATGCAGCGAAGGATGCGCAATTGGTCGTCATGGGCGGCGACGACGTGCGCTTCCCGGCGCTCAAGGCCAAGGCGATCCAGGCAACGCTCTTTAATACTGCGGCCAGTCTACGTGCGCAGAAAGACGGCTTCGTCAAACTCGCTGCGGCGGGTGAGTATGTCAATACAATCCAAGGGGGGTTGGCGACCTCCGATGACAAGATCAAACAACAGCCGGCGAAAATCGCCAAGATCATGCGCGCGGCCCTGAAGGGCGCGGCGTTTTATCTCACGAAGCGCGAGGCGACCATAAAATATTCCATGGACATCCTCAAACTCAAAGACCGGGATATGGCGGCGGCGATCTACGACGAAGAGGCCAAGCTCATGGTGCGCAACGGCATCAGCGACGCGAAGATTCTCCAACCCATGATCGACGAGATGAAGGCCGCGACCAAGACACCGAGGGACATGAAGTTCGCCGACGTCTTCGACTTCAGCTTCGCGCGCAAAGCGAACGAAGAGCTAAAGGCGAGCGGCTGGAAGCCG
>DATLCH010000346.1:0-5582 GCA_035526465.1 Candidatus Limnocylindrales bacterium
TGCTGCAAAAATAATGCGGCAACGATTTTTATTTTGCTCCGCGCGCGCATCTAATTTTCAATAATTAGACTGCGTAGAAGCGTTAGATTCTCCATGTCCTCTTTCAGTTCCGGGCCCTTCGGTGTTTCCAAACACATCGGCAGGCCCCAAAAGCGTTGGTCGTTCATCAACAGTCGGAATCCTTCGACGCCGATGAACCCTTTACCGATGTGTTCATGGCGGTCGACCCGAGAGTGAAGTTCTTTTTTTGAATCGTTCAGATGAAATGCGGCGAGCAGCTCGATGCCGATGGTTTGGTCGAATTCTGCGAAAGTGCGCTCATAGCCTTCTGCAGTTCTGATGTCGTAGCCGGCGGCAAACGCGTGTTCCGTGTCGAAACAAACGCGCAGGCGGTCACACTCTCTGGTGGCGTCGATGATGTCGCCGATCTGTTCGAAGCGATAGCCGAGATTGGAGCCCTGGCCGGCGGTGGTCTCCAGCGTCACTTTCACCTTGAAGCCGGCGCATGCTTTATGGACTTCATCGAGCGATTTGGCAATGGTCTTTATCCCTTCGCTTTCGCCGGCGCCGATATGCGCGCCGGGATGGGCGATCAAATTCGAAACAGCGAGCACTTCACAACGTTCCATTTCGTCGATGAACGCGCCAATGGAACGTTTGCGCAATATCGGATCGGGTGAGCCCAAGTTGAGCAGATAGGAATCGTGGGCAACCACCGCGCTGATGCCGGTAGATTTCCGATTGGCGTGAAATTGAGCGATTTCCTCGTTGTCCAACGGTTTTGACGCCCACTGGCGCGACGACTTGGTAAAAATCTGAATCGCCTGGCAGGCGACCTTCTGGCCTTGGAGGAAAGCGTTGCCGACCCCGCCGGCAATGGACATGTGGGCGCCTAGTAACGGGCCGCGTGGTTTTGATTTTGGCTTCATAACGTTTTGAACGGCTTGAACGATTTAAACTGCTTGAACGGTTCGAGACGTGGCCCTCGGTTCAAGCCGTTCAATTCGTTCAAAACGTTGAAATCGTTTCGGACTAATTCATGAAATATCGTTTTTCCACCAGCGGTAAAGCAATGCTGCCGGCGCTGAGAAGCTTGTCGTGAAACCCGCAGAGGGTGAACTTGTCGCCGAGGCGTTTTTGTTCTTGTTCGCGTAGGCGGTTGATGATTGACCAGCCCAAAGCGTAACCCATCGGCACCGACGGCGATTGGCTGTACCAGTTCAAATCGCCGCAGGCCTGCTCGCGGGGAAAGTGCAGTTCGCGCACCATCAAGTCCGCGGCTTCGTCGTAGCTGAGCTTGCCGGTTTGGGTCTTCACGTCGATGATGATGCGCAAGGCGCGCCACAGGCGGTCTTTGAGCATGACGAAGCGGTGCTGCTGCGAGTTTAAAAATCCTTGCTCCTGCATGAGCTGCTCGCAGTAAAGCGCCCAGCCTTCATAGAACACCGAAGACTCGTTCATCAAGCGCGGCAGTGTCGCGGCAGCGGGGGTGCAGTTGGCGATGGAGAATTGCAGGTGATGTCCGGGATAGCTCTCGTGCACCGAAGTATTCTCCAGCCCAACGTAGTTATGCTCGCGCAACAAATCATCGCTGGTCACCGGCGTGACATAGTAGTAACCCACTTGATTCGGATCCTTGGGCGACGGCGATAGATAAGCGGCGAAGGGAATCTCGTGCCGGCGAAACACCGGCGTGTGGACGACGTGGAGCTCTTCCTTGGCAGGAAAGGTCACGAGCTGTTTCCGGCGCACGAAAGCGCGCGCCGCGCCCATGGCTTTTTCGTAGACCGATAAGATTTGTTCGCTCGAGGGGTGGTTTTCCTGGATTGCTCTCGCTGCGGCTTCGACGCCTTGACCCGGGGCCAATTCATCCGCCAACGCTTCGAGTTCCTGCTTTGTCCTGGCGAAAAGAGCCTCGCCCAACGCGAGCAGGCTTTGCGCGTCGTGGTCGAGAAAATGTTTCTTCTTCAAAAGTAGATTGAAATGCTCTTCACCCACGGCGTAGCTGGCGTTGCTGCGCGGCAAGAGATGGCGCTCAAGAAAATCGCCAAAGTCATGCACCGCAGTCTTGGCTTTGGCGATGGCGCGGTGCAATGCGGCGGTGTCTTTCAATTCGCTCCGTACTTTCGGATGTTCCGGCAGGCTGTCGAGAAAGGCGATGCCGCCTTTGGCGCCCTCGATGGCGTTCTCGGTCCACAGTTTGGGCGGATTGGCAGCCGGGCGGCCGAGATTGGTGATGCCCTGCTCGACCAGCGCCGGAGTGCGATTGAGCCGGCTCAGAAGATTGCCGGCAAAGTCTTTGGTCGCTCGCACCGTCAGGATATAAATCGCTTCGGTGGGCGAATAAGTATCCGGTTGTCTGAGACGATAATCTTCCTTGGCGTGTTCATAGCTCTGGATCACGAGCCGCCCTTCGAGGAGCGCGTGGTCGATGGCTTCATCGTTATCCAAATCCGCCGGCGCAATTTCGCGCAGCTTGCGCAGCGATTCTTTGACAAAAAGCTTTTCGGCCTGATAACTCTTATCCGAGTAGTCGTTGAGCAGATGGTCGTATCCGTCGATACCGTAATAGATGGCATCGGTGGGGTGAAGCTCGAAAAATTGTTTGAAATAGCGGCTACAGAATTCGGTAAACTTGGACATGGGCGAGAGATATCACCGAATCGCCCGAGTGGCAATTTTGACCCTGGCGGACCGCGACTAGCGCGCTATTTGTGCGGGCCGGTCCGCAACGACGTTGGTGATCGCTGTTGAACGCTCCAGGATCACCAAAGCGTCCACGCCTACGCGCAGGGCGATGCCGGGGATTTTGCCGTAAAGGCGCAGCACCTTATAGTGCGTCCCGGCGAGCTCGCCGAGGAGATAACTCTGGACACCGTGGATGGCATGGCGTTGCAAGTCCACCAGTTTGTCGGTCAGTAAATCCTCGCGTTGCCAGGGTGTTCGCAATCCCGCCAACACGAGAACCGTGCCGTCGCGGGTAGCGCGATCGAAAAGGATCGATGGGACCTTCTCGCTGCTCAAAATCCCAGTAGCGGTCCCGGGCGAAACCTCGCGATCGACCTGCGGCTGAATAGGAAGGGCTGGACGATCGAGCAAAACGTTGGTGACGATCGACAAGCGCGCCAACTCAGCCAGCGCATCGGCGCCGACTTCCAACGCAATGCCGGGAATTTCCTGGTAGCGGCGCACAACCGAAAATTTCCGGCCGGCTAACTGATTCAACAAATCGTCCTGTTTTGTTGCGATGACGCTGCGCTGCGCAGCCAAATCAGCTTGGCTGAGGCTCGACTCGATTTTCCACGGCAAATCCAAGCCCACCACCACCCAAGCGCTGCCGTGGGAGGCGGTGTGTTCGATAACGTCAGCGGGGATTTTACCAGAGATTTGGCCCGGGGCGGGCGCCGAAAAGAAAAGCAACAGTGCCGCGCAGCAACTCAGCTCGATTATTCTCCGAAGAATTTGGCTCATGGCAATCTCCATCGGCCTTCCGTTAGACAGAGGATGCGCGGCGGGCAGTTTCAACCCATGCAAAGATTCTACACAGGATGGATAGGCTCTGTCGAGGGGCGATTAAACTTCGCGGTTCGCCGTGCGAGTAGCCGGGACCGCGGCTAGCGCAGCGCGAAAATTCAAATTGACGATCCGTCCAGCTGGGATATAGTGACGCCACTTCTTTCAGGGTGGAGGATAGAAGTGCATAGACTGATAGGCCTGGGTTTGCTGCACAGGATAACGTTGGCTTTCGTTATGTTGTTCTGCGCGGCAAAGGCGCGCAGCGCGGAGACGCCGCGGCCGTCCCAGTGGGAAGCCACCATCGAGGCGGCGAAGAAGGAAGGCAAGGTCAATATCTACCTTTACCGCTATGGCAAGGTGCTCGACGTTTTCCGTAGCGAGTACCCGGAGATTCGGCCCTATTTGCTCACCGGTACCGGCGCGCAGATTACGACAAAGATTTTGACCGAGCGACGGGCCGGACGATATCTGGCGGACGTCATAGGATTAGGTTCGTCGAATTATCGGATACTGCATCAGCAGGCGAAAATGCTCGATCCTATTCAATCGGCGTTGATGCTGCCCGAGGTGCTCGACACATCGCGCTGGTACGGCGGTAAGCATCGTTATCTCGATGCCGAGAACAAGTTTGTTTTCGCTTATCTCGCCAACGCCAGCTCGGGGCAGCTCTATTACAACACCACCCAGGTCAATGCCAGGGAGTTCACCTCCTATTACGATCTGTTTAAGCCCAAGTGGAAGGGCAAGATCGTCATGCTCGATCCGCGGCCGCGCACGGAGGTCGGCACCACGATGCAGTTTTTTCATTATAATCCAGAGCTCGGGCCGGGATTTATTCGCCAGCTGTTCGGCGCCAAAGAAGTGACTTTTAGCCGCGACAGCCGGCAAATGATCGACTGGCTGGGACAAGGAAGGTTCTCGATCTGCTTCGGTTGCTCCGGCGCGCTCAAGGCAAAAAATCAGGGACTGCCCATCGAGATCTTCGATACCAGTCTGTGGAAAGAGGGCGCAAGTTTTTCAGTCGGCGGCGGCACGTTGTCGACGCCGAGCCAAGCACCCCATCCCAACGCCGCCAAGGTTTTTATCAATTGGTATCTGTCGCGCCGGGGACAATCAGTGCTGCAAAAAATCGGCGATCCCGACGAGCCGCCCAACTCGGCGCGCATCGATATTCCCAAGGACGAGATTCAGGTGCACAACAAACTTATCGAAGGCCGTAAATATTTCGACGCCAGCCGGCCGGAGTTCGAAGACGTCGATAGCGCGTTCAAGATCGCCGTCCAGGCGATGGAGGCGCGATGACAGTTCGCCAAATGCGCCGATGTCCGTAACTCCAATCAAACAGGAGAAAGATTAACCGATGGAACTGGCACTGCTTGACTACTCGATCGACCAGCTTGAGTGGGGCCCGCAGAGCGTGCTCCGTGGCCGATCGTTGACAATTGCGCAAGCCGACATTCAACACTTGCTTGGCGATTTATGCCACGGCATTCGCGTCGACTACGAACTCGTCCGTCCGGGCGAGTCTAAGCGCATCGTCCATGTTCTCGATACCGTGCTGCCGATCGCCAAGCTTGTTGGTGCCGGCACCGCCTTTCCAGGCTTCCATGATGCGACAAACCTCGTCGGCACCGGGGCAACCGTGCGCCTGAAAAATCTTCTGGTCACCGTTGCCGGGCGCTTTCCGCAGTTCGAATCGCTGTCGCCGATCGAAAAGCCGCGCGAGGGAATGATCGATATGGCCGGTGTTGGGGCGTCCTATGCGTATGGGTCGGATCGTTTTCATCTCGTGCTGTCGCTCACGCCCGACCCGTCGGTTTCCAATGCCGGTTTCGACCAGGCGTTGAGAAACATGGCGCTGCGCTGCGCGAGTTTTCTGGCCCAGGTGGAGAAAACCAACTGCGAGCCGGCACAGCAACTCATTGCACTGCCGCCCGTGGATGTCCGTTTGCCCAAAGTGGTGCTGATCTATCAGGTGCAGAGCCAGCTCTGTTGCGCGCGGACCTTCTATTACGCTGAGGAAGTCTCGAAGACTTTGCCGACCTTCGTGCACCCCACCGAATTCT
>DATLCH010000351.1:0-2047 GCA_035526465.1 Candidatus Limnocylindrales bacterium
GCCAGTTTTTTGACCGCCAGCGTTCCAGTGTTACAAAACGACAACAGCGTGTTGGCCAGTACGCCTGGTTGCTGCTGATCGCCACGGCAGGGTCGTTCATCTGGCTTTATAATTATACCGTCGATAAGACAGTGGCGCTCAATCGCATCTCTTCGTTGCAGACGTTGGGGGCTCAAGAGGTGAAGGATTTGGTGCTCTCGGTAACGCTGATCGATGGCAGTAACGTCAAGTACGTCATCAAGTCTCCCGCGCCAAACCAAAAAACCGACGTCGCGGCCAAAGATACGGTGTCGACCGAGAAGGTGTCATCTTGGGAGTTGGAGAAATTGACGACGGCCGTGAGCGTCGGTGATAGCGCCTTGCCGCTCGGCGTCGCTTTGAAAATTGCGAACTAAGCGAAGAGCTGGCGGTTTTCGACTGCGGCAGCGCGATAGCCCGGAGGGGGTGCGGGTCGGGCTTTGATGTTGCTGTGAGAGTTGCAAGTTTGAAAGGGAGCAGTGGGATGGTTGACGATACGAAGTCATTGTTCGTCGGGATCAAAATATCCCGAGCATTGCAAAACGACCTCGATAGCCCGGCACCGGGAACGAAACATTACTTCGAAGGCAGCGAGAACAAAGAATATCTTCAGATCATCGACATGGGCGAGGAGAAATTCATCGGCCGCTACATTAAAAGCGGCTACCCCGCCTCTGGGATTACGGACGTGAGCCGCAACATTTGCAGTATTATTAAACTGATTGCCCGTGGGCGCCGAATCGAGGAGAATGAGGTGCATATCTACTCCTCGTGAGCTGTAACAACTCGGGCACGGGTTGGGCGTGTTAACATCAGCTATAACAATAGCTTCAATCGTTCGAAAAGCGGCCCATATAACGAGAAAGAGGTATCGAGGTATCTATGGAAGAAAAGCGTGAGATCAATCTGCGCGATGGTACGGTAGTGCGCCATAAAAATAAGGGCTATGAAGGGAAAATCGAAGGAACCACGGCAATCAAGGCGTGCTTCACTCGCGGCGGGATGCTATTGGACGCGCCCATGTCGAAGGAAGTCTTTCAGTATCGCGTCGTCGTCACCGGCGAAGTCTCGCGATGCATCGCGCCCGCTGAGGATTTGGAGATACTCGATGCCACGTCGGCAATTGTTTGTGTCCGCTGTCAAAGGGGTTTTAACACCAAGCCCGGTTTGGCGGGCAAACCCGGCGGACGGTGTGCCTGTGGCGGCTGGATCTGCCCAGCGTGTCAGGGATGTCGTGTCGAAGACCCTGCCGAAGATAAAAAGAAGGCGTGCCTCAACCAGCGCAAGCGTTTCATGCGCAAGGCCGCCAGCCTGAAGAAGTAGACGCCAGAAATGCTGCGTCTGATGAGGGCTTAACTCTCTTGTTTCGCATACTCGCAGCGCGGGCAGGCGGCGCCTACCAATACCGGCCAACCGCAGTCGTTGCAAGTAGTCACTGGCTCGCCCAACATGCCACGAACCAATGAACCGCAGCGCCGGCCACCGCATGGACCGGTGCCGACGCCGGTGCGCTTGCTGATTTGTTCGAAGGTCTGGGCGCCGGATTGAATCGCTTTGGCGACGGTACCTCGACGGATCTTGTTACAGATGCATGCCGGTTTCAGGTTGTCGATGACCGCTTGCTGTCTAGCTTTTAGTTCTTGCTCGTCGATGGCCGGTACCTTGCCTTTACTGGTTGATAATCGCAGCTTACCACATATCGGCGCGGAACTAACCGCGCGCAGCGATGACCAGAGACGACGTCAGTGGCGGCGGCAGATCGAGTTGCTCAACGTGGTTGAGTCCTGCCTGTTTCATCCAAGCGTCGATCTCGGCGAAGCTATAACAGCGGCCGCCGTCCGTGGTCAGCAACATGAGCAAACTGAAGATTGCGCCGACCACAGGCTCGGCGCGGCTGTCGGCGAGAATGTGATCTTTAATGATCAAGCGTCCACGCGAATTAAGATTCACCGCCAGCTTGCGCATCAGCGCGGCGTTTCGCGCGAAATTCTCACCGTGAATGATGTTCGATAGCAAGACTGCGTCATAG
>DATLCH010000352.1:0-3137 GCA_035526465.1 Candidatus Limnocylindrales bacterium
CTACTACGAAGAAATTTTAAAAAGTGAAAAGGCAGGGCGAATTAACTTTGTCGTCAGCCGCGCTGCTAAGAGCTATGTCTTAGAGCAGATCCACCGCGATAAACCGCTTAGTCCTCCGGGCGCGCAGGCGCTCTATAGCGACCTCGGCTTTATGGTGCTGGCGGAAGCTCTTGAGACCATATCGAGCAGTGGTCTGGACCGCTTCTGCCAGGAGCGGATCTTTAAACCTCTCGGACTGCGCTCGACCGGTTTCGTCGATCTTACGCAGCTTCGCCAACGGCGGCTGCAACCGGTGGAAGAAATGATCGCGCCGACCGCAAACTGTTCTTGGCGCAGGAAATTTTTATGCGGTGAGGTTCATGATGATAACGCCTACGCCATGGGCGGGGTGTGCGGCCACGCCGGACTTTTTTCCTCAGCGCGTGACGTACACGCTTTTCTATTGCGAATGAACCGCTGTTTACAAGGCAAGGATGATTTCTTGCCGAAGGCCGTGATAGAAGAGTTTTTGACTAAAGATGTTTCGGTGCCGAATTCGACTTATGCTTTGGGTTGGGACACGCCATCGCCAGCAAATTCATCGAGCGGTACGCTATTTTCGCCGCGTTCCGTCGGCCACCTCGGTTTCACCGGCTGTTCGATGTGGTGGGATATTGAAAAGAATTGTCACGTTATTTTGTTGAGCAATCGGGTACACCCAACGCGAAAGAATGAAAAGATTCGCGATTTTCGCCCCCATGTGCACGACCTAATAATGAAAGAGCTTTTTCCATGAACGATTTGCCGGCTGCCGGAAGCCACATTCATCTGACGGCAATATGCGGTGTCGGCATGGCCTCGCTGGCTGGGCTACTCAAGGCGCGCGGTTATCGCATTACCGGTTCGGATCAAAATATCTACCCGCCGATGAGCACTTATTTGGCGGACATCGGTATTCATATCCTCAGCGGCTTTCGTGCCGAACACCTGGTCCCGCGCCCCGATCTCGTGGTCATCGGCAATGCCGTGTCGCGCAATAATCCAGAGGCCGAAGCGGTATTGGCTCAAGAAATCGACTACATCTCTTTTCCTCAGGCGCTGGGCCGTTTCCTTATCGGGACGCGCCAGTCGCTGGTGGTCGCCGGCACGCATGGAAAAACGACGACGAGCGCATTGGCGGCCTGGGTGCTTGCTAGCGCCGGACTCGATCCGGGATTTTTCGTCGGCGGCGTGCCGCTCAATTTCGGCAGCGGTTGGAATGCCGGAACGGGCGAGTATGTCGTGCTCGAAGGGGATGAGTATGACACCGCCTTTTTCGACAAGGGGCCAAAGTTTCTGCACTACCGTCCGAATAACGTCATATTAACCAGCATCGAGTTTGATCATGCCGACATTTACCGTGATCTAGCTCATGTGAAGAGCGCTTTCGTTAAGCTCATCGACATCATTCCCGTCGATGGCTCGCTGATTGTGTGCAGCGACTACCCAGAGGCACTCGCAGTTGCGCGCACCGTGAACGCTCAATGCACTACCTACGGCGAATCCGGCGATTGGACCGTTCAAAACGTGAAATTCGCCCAAGGGCGCAGTTTCTTCGAGACGTGTTTCAAGGGTCAGTCGCAAGGCCTAATCGAGGCAGCGGTCATCGGTCGGCACAATGTTAAAAACGCCCTGTCCGTCTATGTATTGGGTCGAACGTTAGGGATATCGCATGATCGACTGCTCGGCGGTTTTCGCACTTTCCAAGGAGTCAAACGGCGCCAAGAAGTGCGTGGTGAAAAGCGTGGTGTCTTGGTGATTGATGACTTCGCCCATCACCCAACCGCCGTACGCGAAACCATCGAGGCGGTACGCGGCGCCTACGCCGGGCGCAGCGTTTGGGCGATCTTCGAGCCGCGCAGCAATACCAGCAAGCGCAACATTTTTGAAAAAGAATTCGCCGCGGCGTTGGCCCTGGCCGACAGGACAATCGTCGCCGGTGTTTACCAACCTGAAAAAGTGCCGGAAGGTCAACGACTGTCAGTCGAAGGCTTGGTCGGTGAAATTAACCGCGTCGGCGGTGCGGAGCGGGCGCTGACAATCGCGGACTCGGCGGCGATCGCCGACTATGTGGCACGCAACAGCCGCTCCGGAGATATAATGCTGGTTATGTCCAACGGCGGGTTTGACGGTGTCCATGATAGGATCCTGCAGGCTCTCTAGCCGGCTAAATAGCGCTGCGCGCATTCTTCGCTACAGAAAAACTTTCCCTGGCGTATCACAGCATCCGATTTCGGCACATAGGTTTGGCATTGGGGATCAAGCACCATTTGCTCGCCGAGTTGCGCCGGATTAGCCGGTTTTGCTCCACCCTGTAGCAGCGGCTTCAAGGCCGAGTAAACGATATAAATAATGATGAATAGGAAAGCTAAACGGAGCAGAGTCATAGCGCTCCTAGCGACTGGGGAGGAGTGCTCCTCCTAGGAATGAAAAAGATGGATTTTTTTGTCGTCTTTGACGTTGATCAGGAGCTCCGAGATTGTGACCCCCAATTCTGGATGAATCACTTGCGGCGCGATTTCGCTCAATGGGATTAAGACAAATTTACGGCTGGGCATTTCCGGGTGCGGGATGCGCAGATTTTTTTTCTTCACCACGGCCAAATCGTAGAGCAAAATATCTAAATCGATGATTCGAGCACCCCAACGCTTCTTGACCTTTTTGCGGCCCATGGCACGCTCGATGTTCTTGAATTTCTCAAGCAGCGCCTCCGGTTTGAATTTGGTTTCAATTTCAATGGCACCATTGACGTACCAGTCTTTGGCATCGCCCAGGGGTTCGCTTTCGTAAAGCGAAGACTCCTTGATCACACGTGTGTCGGGCAGTTTGCCGACACGTTCGACGGCCTCGAAAAAGTTTTCCCGCTTATTGCCGACATTGGAGCCTATGCCGATGTAAACTTGGTGAGTGATGGCGTTGGCCATGGTGCCGTTTGGGAAAGGCCGTACTAGAGCTTAACGCGGCGAATCCTTTCCGCAACCTCCCGAAGTCGTTCTTTGTCGACGCAGACAGTAAATCGGACATAGCCTTCCCCGGCATCCCCGAAACCATTACCTGGAGTTGTGACCACGCCCGCATCATCGAGCAATTTGGCAGTGAAATCGGCCGATGATAGTCCT
>DATLCH010000356.1:0-13016 GCA_035526465.1 Candidatus Limnocylindrales bacterium
CGAACGTGAACGATATCGCCACCTTGACTGGCGTCGTGAGACGGATTGGAAGGTTCTCTGTTCGATCGTATGACGTCTCCTCCAGCGGTTTAGGAAAGGAACTTTATAACCCATGACTAACGTAACAGGATCAGTGCCGGCAAATCCGCATATTCAAACTTGGGTGAAAAGTGTCGCGGCAATGTGCCAGCCGGACAATGTTTTTTGGTGCGATGGTTCGGAAGAAGAAAAAGAACTGCTGACCAAGATCGCGGTACAAAGCGGCGATTTGTTGCCGCTCAACCAAAAAGCCGCACCGGGCTGTTACCTGCACCGCAGCGCACTCAATGACGTCGCCCGCACTGAAAATCTGACGTTTGTGTGTACCGAACAGCAGGAAGAGGCTGGCCCTAACAATAACTGGATGGCGCCGGCGGAATCCTACGACAAACTCGGCAAAATTTTCGCCGGCTCTATGCGTGGACGCACGCTTTACGTTATTCCCTTTCTCATGGGGCCACAGGGTTCGTCGTTCAGCAAGGTCGGTGTGCAAGTTACCGACAGTGTTTACGTCGTCCTCAATATGCGTTTGATGACCCGTATGGGCAAAATCGCATTGGACCATCTCGGTAACTCCGATGATTTTACCCGTTGCCTTCATTCGAAGGCCGACCTCGATATTGAGCGCCGCTTCATCTGCCATTTTCCTCAGGACAATACAGTTTGGAGTGTCGGCTCGGGGTACGGCGGCAACGCGCTGCTCGCGAAAAAATGTTTATCACTGCGCATCGCGAGCAAACTCGGTCAACGGGAAGGCTGGATGGCCGAACATATGCTGATCGTCGGAGTTGAGAATCCCGACGGTGAGATTACTTATGTTTGCGGCGCGTTCCCGAGCGCTTGCGGTAAGACGAACATGGCGATGCTGGTGCCGCCGGCGAGTATGAAGGGTTGGAAGATTCACACCGTCGGCGATGACATTTCTTGGCTGCGCGTCGGTCAAGACGGTAGACTCTGGGCGATTAATCCCGAAGCAGGATTTTTCGGCGTCGCTCCCGGTACCGGCTCCAATACCAACCCCAACGCGGTGAAAACCATTAAAAGGGATACCATCTTCACCAACGTGGCGCTCCGTGACGACGGGACGGTCTGGTGGGAAGGGCACGATGATCCGGTTCCGGATAACGCGCAGGATTGGCGCGGCAAACCATGGGACCCGGAAGGTGGCAGTCCGGCGGCGCATCCTAACGCGCGCTTCACGGTTTCGATCAAGCAATGCCCGACCTAGTCGCCTGAGTGGGAAAAACCTGAAGGGGTGCCGATCAGCGCAATCCTTTTCGGTGCGCGTCGGCAGAAACTCGTCCCATTGGTTTACCAATCATTTAACTGGCAACACGGCACTTTTCTCGGCGCGACCTTGGCATCTGAAACTACCGCGGCGGCTACCGGCGCTGTAGGTGTGGTGCGACGCGATCCCATGGCGATGCTGCCATTCTGCGGCTACAACATGGGCGATTATTGGGCACATTGGTTGGCCATGGGAAAGAAGGCGAGCAATCCGCCCAAGGTTTTCCGTGTCAATTGGTTTCAACGCAACGAGCGCGGTCGTTTTTTGTGGCCGGGATTCGGCGAAAATCTGCGGGTACTGCGCTGGGTGGTCGAACGGTCGAAAGGCGGCGGTCAGGCCGATGAGACGCCTATCGGATTCGTGCCAAAAGCCTCGAGCATCACCGGAGATGGTCTCGATATCTCCAGAGCCGATGTCGATCAGTTGCTGTCAGTTGATCGCGAAGGCTGGAAGAATAATCTGAAAAGCCAGAGTGATTTCTTCAATACCTTCGGCGATCATTTGCCGGCGGGCATGAAGGAAGAGCATGGCGCGTTGGCCAACCGGCTCAAGGGCTAGAAGGGGATCATATGGCGCGTGGACATCACGATGTCGGTGGCTTGCCCGGGGCAGGGGAGATCAATCAGGCGGAGCATGAGATGTCCGATTGGGAAATTCTCGCGGACGCCGTCAACCAGGCGCTGGGTGCACGCGGCATCAAACGCACCGACGAGATGCGCCGGGCCCGCGAGGAAATGGATTCCGCAGCGTACCGCGACATGAGTTACTACGAGCGTTGGATCGCCAGTATCGAAGCCATTTTGATCGAAAAAAATATTCTTACCAAAGACGAGATCGACCAGAAGCTCGCCGCATTCGAATCTAGGTGGGGCGAGCCGTGAGCTCCGCCACCGGTAGATTTAATACCGGCGATCGAGTGAAAGTGAAATTCGAAGATCGCCCGGGTCACCTGCGCACACCCTGGTACATTCGCGGCAAGAACGGTTGGATCGAACGGGTCTATGGAGATTTTCTCAATCCTGAATTACTCGCGTTTGGCAAGAACGGCTTGCCCAAGAAGACACTCTATTTGGTTGCTTTCGAGCACAGTGAAGTGTTTGGCGGGTCGCACGGCTCCAAAGACAAGCTTCTTGTCGATATCTACGATCACTGGCTCGAGCCGTTGAAATGAGGAGATGTTATGAGTGACGACCATGCACATGATCACCCCAAGCATGAATTGAGCTATTACGCTAAACGGATCTATGCAATGCGCGATCTATTGGTAGAAAAGGGTGTGATCAGCGAAAAAGACATTCAGTGCCAAATCGAATATCAGGAGGCGCGCACACCGGCCAACGGCGCCAAGCTGGTCGCCAAGGCGTGGGTCGATACAGAGTTCAAAGCACGTTTCATTGCCGACGCGAAAGCCGCCTGCGCAGAAATAGGCATCGACGCCACGGCAATCAATGAGTTTGTCGTTCTGGAAAACACGCCGAAAGTGCGCCACATGGTGGTGTGTACCTTGTGTTCCTGCTATCCGCGGCCGATCCTTGGCCGGCCGCCGGATTGGTACAAAAGTTTCAATTATCGCCAGCGGTCGGTAGCGGACCCGCGCGGCGTCATGCGCGAGTTCGGTCTGGAACTCCCCGACGATGTCGAAGTGCGGGTGCATGATAGCACCGCCGATATCCGCTATATCGTCATGCCATTGCGTCCTGCGGGCACCGACGGCTGGAGCGAGGATGATCTGGCGAAACTGGTGACGCGTGACAGCATGATTGGTGTCATGGATGCGCTACCGAGTTTGCCTGATTAACACATTCTTTCCGCAACTACCGCCAATTTCCCTGTCGTACATTAGAATCGGCGGAATCAGCCATTTGGGCACTGCTGCCGATCTTTTTTGTTGATTTTTTGCCCTACTGTTCTTACCATTCACTCAAGAAGTCCTTCAGGGAATTATGATTACCAAACCGCGCCCTTTCAGAGGAGCCAAACGTGCGACTTTCGAGTTTGCCATGGCGCTGCGCAGTATCGGGCAAGATTTGGAACGCCGAGGGTTAAAGACATTCGATATCCGCTTCGACGGTCGCGAGTTTATAGCTCGTTGCGGTTATCAAATGCCGCCGGCGGCAACACCAGTGGAAATCAAGTATCTTCCGGCGGACATCGAAGAATTGAATCAGGCCGGTGGCGACAATCGCGGCACCGCCGCGGCGCCGAAGGATTTCCTCAATCATCCGCAGATTTTTCGTACCATTGGCGGTTTTCTCGATCGCAGCGAAGCACGGTTGGTGCGGTTGGCCAACAGCGACCGTCGCGAGTCGACCGTCGTCGTCGAATATCTAAGCCGTGAGGGTGAGCTCATCGTCGCCGATCGCGCCGGCGCGGAGATTTACGACATGTGCGTCAGCATGTACAAACAACGCGGCAAGTTGACGGGTACCGGCGGCCGCCGCTAACTGCGCTCGTTCCAACCTGCTGATGTTTGAAATGACTCCCGAAAGTCTGTGAAAGTGGATACCTCGGTAGATTATTATTCCGTACTCGGCATCAAGGCCAACGCTACGATGGACGACATCAAGCGCGCCTACCGTCAGATGGTTTTCCGTTTTCATCCCGACCGCAACCCGGACAATCCGGAAGCCGTCGACAAATTCAATCAAGTGCGCGATGCCTACTCAGTGCTATCCGATGCACTGAAACGCCGTGTATATGATAGCATCAAGCATCCGGCCGGAGCCGAGGAGAGCGAAGAGCAAAGGGCAGAAGAAACGCCGAACGAAAAAGAACAGCAGACGTCCAACGGCAATGGTCATGGCACGGCGAGCGGTTTTGATTTCAAGCAAGGATTCAAACAGACGGTTGATCCTGAACCCAAGTGCCCGTCCTGTTCGACCGTCGGAATCGATCACATCGTTTCGCGCAAGGGCGGATCTGGCAGCGCGCGCGGCAAGCACTTTGTCCTGTCTCCCTTCCATGTTGTGCTCTGCAACGCCTGTGGTCACGTTTATGGCGTGACTGGCAATTCCAACTGATCGTTTTACGAAACGCGAACAATTTTCGTTTCATTTTCACGGCTCAGTGCATGACGCCGCCGCCTTCGACCACCAGCAGCTGCCCGGTGATGAAATCGCTGTCCGAACTGGCGAGAAACAATGCGGTACCGACAATGTCGGCGGGAGTTTCGACGCGGCGAAATGCGCGTTTGTCGATGCTGCCTTCGCGCCGTTTAAGAACATCTTGAGAAATGTTTTCTTCGCTCATGGTAGAGCCCGGTGTCATACAGTTGACGTTGATGCCGTACGGCCCCAACTGGCGCGCCATTACGCGGGTCAACGCGACGACACCGCCTTTGGCGGTCGTGTAATGCGGCATGTTGCCGGAGCCGCTAAAAAAAGTTCCAGAGGCGATATTAATAATCTTGCCCGAGCGCTGCTGTTTCATGATCGGAATCACCGCTTTGCTGCATAAGAACACACCCTTCAAATTGACTTCGATGACGCGGTCCCATTCGTCGATTTGCAAATCTTCCACAGCGCCTTTCCAGAGATTCTGCGTCACGTAGATCGCCGCATTATTGAGCAGGACGTCGATACGGCCGAATTTTTTCACCGTTTCCTGCATGAGACCCTGAAGGTCTGCCAAACTACGCACGTCGGTGGTGCGCGCCCAGGCCGACCCGCCGGCTGCGAGGATCGCGTTCGCCACAGCTTCGCCTCCGGCTGCATCGATGTCGGCGATCACCACATGAGCACCTTCATCGGCGAAGCGGCGCGCATACGCTTTGCCAATGCCGTGGGCCGCTCCTGTGATGATTGTAACTTTATCTTTGAGTCGCATAGACCTCCGTTGCCAAGCCGTGCCGCTCGCCCGCAATTCGCATAACAGTTAGGGCAAGCTAGCCAAGCTGGGTGTCTTACCGGCAAGAAAGACTTCGAGCTGGCTGATCGGAAAACGCAGGCCGACGAAGAAGTCGCCGAACAGACCATAGACTGCGCTCGCTTCGTCGAAGCGCATTTCGTAGACCAGCTTCTTGAAAACCAACGGATCGTCGGCAAACAGATCGACGCCCCACTCCCAATTATCGAAGCCGATGGACCCGGAAATGATCTGGGTGACGCGCCCGGCGTAGTGGCGCCCGATCATTCCATGGTCACGCATCATGCGCTGGCGTTCGGCGATGGATTCACTAAACCAATTCTTTAGTTCGCCGCGATGTTTATTCATCGGGTAAAAACAAAGATAACGCCGCGCCGGGATTTCCGGCCAGAGACGAGCCGCGGAGCTTTCTCGCTGCTTGGATAATTCCGTTTCGATTTCGCGGTTCCATTCAGCGGTGCCGGGCTTAAGACCTTTGACAGTGAGCTCGCCATAGAGCTTGGTCGAAGCCTCGTACAGGCCGAGCTCGACCACCGAGAGATAAGACGTGGTTGGTTCGAGGTATTCGTACAGCTCGCTATTGGCAATCGCCAATTCCGCGTCATTCAGGTCATCGAGGGTTCGCCGGAAATGGACGACCATCAGATCGCCCTTATGTCCGATCATGGAAAACAGCCCGGTGCTAGCCTGCGGGTTCGCCGTCAGTGCACTGAACAGTGTCGTAGATCTCTCCAATGTATGTCTTTGTTGCGTGTGACCGAGCGCTTTCCAGGCCGGCCAGCGGACGCGAAACATCTGATGCAGCAAATAGGCACCGTCGAGGGTTAACGGCGTCGGTGGCAAAGCGGTGGTTTGATCAGCTGTCGATCGCTCTTCCATTGCTTTCGGTACCCTTCGACTCAAGAGTTCACTATCGCCGGTGGCGAGCCGGTGGTGGACGCTTGATCGGGTTTAACGCCGCGCATACGATCGCGCAGGCGTTGCAAGCCGCGCTTTGCGAGGCGAAAAACTTTTGGCATGATCCAGACTCCCAACCCGACAAAAGCTAGGACGAAAACTATCATGAGCATCGGATGATTAAAAATTAACCAGATACCTCCCAAGACGGCGGCATCTTCAGTAACGCTGGCGGTCCAGTTGGTGAATGGCTCGGGACTGGCGTTGATCGCCAGTCGCGTGGTCGCTTTGGTGCCGTGAGCGGCAAATGCGATTGAGCCGCCGGCGAGGATTGCCGCCAACTCCAAGGCCGGATGCATATCGCCGAGAGCGCGCGCGGCTAAGAGCGCGCCTGCCGGCACGCGGATGAAGGTGTGAAGCGCGTCCCAACCGCTGTCTATGTAAGGCACTTTATCCGCGAAAAACTCGATCAAATACATGATGCAGGCGATAACGATCACCGCGGGATGCGACAGCACTTCGAGATTCGACGGTAACTGAATTAGCTCCATCCGGCGGGCAAGCCCCAAGGCCGCCACAGTGGCGTATAGATTGATGCCCGACGCCCAGGCACCGCCCATGGCCAAGCTCAATGCTTCGATCGTTCCCATCTGCCGACTCCTTTTGCGCCGCTAGAGCGCTCGGTTCAGCTAGTTCGAGGTTTATGCCGTCGCTATATCGCGTGTTCCTCTCGGGCTGAGAGAATCTCTACAACTTAAATTTGTCCGCGATTTTATCTTTAAAATCTTTTTCAAAGGCGTTGACCGCCGGAAACTGATCCATCCACTTATAGGGTCGGCAGGCGTCGATGAGCACGCGGTCCGAAGTGTAGCCGCGCGGCGAGCGTTCTTCCGGCGGCATGGCCGGCTCGCACACCGAGGCCCAGACGTCTTTGATTACATCGATGCCGCCGCGCACATAGCAGCGAGTAGCGATGGCCCAGATGACCTCGCCGGGATTGGTAATATCGATGTCGTCGTCTACGACCACGACAAACTTGCCGCCATAAGCTCCCGCACGCGCGCCAGCGGCGACTAGCAATGCTTGTTTGGCATGACCTGCGTAGCGCTGCTTTATCGAAACGACGGTGAATGGTCCCGGCTGGCCGCCATAAACAAAGCCCCAGACGCCTTTGACCTCAGGGATTCCCGCCTTTTCCAACTGTTCCCATAAGGTCGCGGCGCCCAACGGCATCGGTAAATAACTTGCCGGCGGCTTGAGCGGCGGCGCGCCAAGCAGGATCGGATTGTTGCGATAATAGATCCGCTTGACAGTCATGACCGGAGTCTCGCCTACATTTTCATCAGTAAAATATCCCGGCCACTCGCCAAAGGGACCTTCCTTCGGCATGTCCGCGTCTTTCATCGGCGGCAATTCGCCTTCGAGGACGATCTCCGCGTTGGCTGGAATCGGCAGTCCCGTGAAAGCGCCGCGCGCCACGGGCACGGGCGCGCCTTGGAGATAACCGGCAAACTCAAACTCATTGACATCCGGCGGCAGCGGCATTTGCGCCGCGAGAAAAACCGCCGGGCCCTGGCCCAAAGTGATCGCAATCGGTAAAGCTTTGCCGGCATCGCGAGCGCGCTCGAAGGCGAGCCGGCCATGTTTGCCCATATTCATTTTCACCGAGACGTGATTTTTATCCTGCACCATAACTCGATAGGTACCCACATTGACTTTGCCGGTATCCAAATCTTTGGTGATGACGCCGCAGCCGGTGCCGATGAACGGCCCGCCGTCGAGATCATGCCATTTGGGAGTGGGAAATTTGTAGAGGTCGACTTGCTCATCGACCATCTGGTTTTCCATCACCGGTCCGCCTTCGACGTGCTGTACCGGCACGGGTTTGTAAGCCGCCAACTTTTTTCGCCATTCGTAAAGAAAATCGATGCCGTTTTGCGCGGCAATTCCCATCGCCGGACCAGTGCGCTTGCAAGTGCGAAAAACATTGGTGATGACGCGAAATCCGGATGGATAGTTTTTGAAATTGTTAAACAGCAGCGCGTCGCCTTCTTTTTCCGCCGCCCGCTCGGTGAGCGCGCCGACTTCCAAGTTTAAGTCGACGCCGTCAAATTCGCGCAACTCGCCGATCTCTTTGAGGACGTCGATGTAGCCCCGCATGTCCGTAACATCAGCCATAATTTCCTCCTAAATTGGCGCAATAGTATGGCGGCGATGGAGGGGAGTCAATCGACTGATCGTCGGTCTGTCTCAACGGTAATCTGCGATGCGAATGTTTTCGCTCCGGTATTTGTTGCGAAACTAGTGTAAGAAGGACTTTGTGCAGTTTCCTTTCTTTTACGGCTGGATCATCGTTGCCATAGCAATGGTCGCCGGATTTGTTTCTTCCGGCGTGAGCAATGTGACCATGGCTGTTGTATTGAAGCCGATCAGTGAAGATCTTGGCTGGAGCCGGAGTGTTACCGCGGCGGCAATTACTTTAGGTTCTTTCGGCGGCGGCATGTTGTCGCCTCTGTTCGGACCGCTGGCAGATCGTTTTGGGCCGCGGGTGCTGATGCCGGTGGGCGGTATTCTCGTTGGGCTCTTGGCCATCGGCGTGAGTCAAAGTTCTCAGCCCTGGCAGTTTTATGCGACGTTTATTCCGGCGCGCGCTCTGACGGAATTTTTGCTCTGCGGAGTCGTGCCGTATACCGCTGTCGCCAACTGGTTTCATGCCAAGCGGCCGCGCGCCATGGGCTTGGTGGCGATGGCGACGCCATTGGGGTCGGCGGCAACAACGCTGATTTTTCAGTTGCTGGTCAGTCATCATGGTTGGCGCAGCGCGTTTTTAGCCTTGGGTTTGGCATTTCTTATTCTCGTCGTCGTGCCGGCGGCAATTTTCCTGCGCCGGCAACCAGAAGATATCGGCATGTATCCCGATGGCATCGCGCCTTGTGCGCTTTCCGACGATAGCGCTACATTGGCTTCCGAGATTCCAGCCACAGGCGAGACGAGTTGGTCTCGATCCGAAGCGACGCGCACCCCAGCGCTGTGGTTGCTCGTGGTGAGTGTGTTTCTTGCTTCGCTCGGCACCGGCGGCATCGCCTTTCATACCATTGCCTATTTTACGGATGTCAAAATTTCACCGCCGGCGGCCGCCGGCGCGTTGAGTGTGATGGCGCTTGCGGGGGCGTTTGGCAACGGCATCTGGGGCGCACTGGCAGAACGACTCTCGCCGCGAAATTTGAGTGTGACGACGACGGCGTTATCGGCGGCGTCGGTGGCTTTATTGATGCAGGTCAATTCGCCGCTCACAGCCTATCTGTTCGCCGTCCTGTTCGGCATTTGCGCGCGCGGCGGCACGGCTGTGTTGACACAGATTTTATTGGCGCACTATTTCGGCCGGCGCTCCTTTGGCGCGATCAGCGGCGTGCTTGAGCCGTTCCACAAAGGCGGGCTTGGCGTTGGCGCCTTAATCGCTGGTATTGCCTTCGATTGGAGTGGCAACTATCGCCCGGTGTTCCTATTGTTTGTGGTCAGCTATCTATTGTCGGCTACTCTGGTATTTTTCGCCCGACGTCCAAAGCTCGGCCGCAAAATAGCAGGGTTTGAAGTTTAAATTAGCCGCCGCGCGATCACAGCTGACCGTCCGTTTGCTTGACTTTGAGGCTTCATCGATTAGCTTGGTAAAGATGATTCGGCTTCGGCGATTTACACTGCTTGTCCTTGTTCTCTCCAGCCTTTCACCCCCTGTCTCGTTTGCCGCGCAAGTTCAAGAATTTGTTCTCGACAACGGTTTGAAAGTACTGCTTTTGGAAGATCACAAGAGCCCGGCAGTGACCTTTCAGGTGTGGTATCGGGTCGGCGGGCGTAATGAAAAGGACGGCAAGAGCGGTTTGGCGCATTTCCTTGAGCATATGATCTTCAAGGGCACGCCGACGCTCGGACCGGAAGAGTACTCGCGGGTCATCGCCAAGAATGGCGGTCGTTCCAATGCGTTTACGACAGCGGACATGACCGTCTATTTCGCGACGATGAGCCGCGACAAAATTCATATTCAACTCGAGCTGGAAGCTGACCTCATGGCCAATGCGCTGCTCGGCGAAGCTTATTTCGAGCCGGAGAAGAAGGTTATCCAAGAAGAGCGCCGCTTACGCACCGACGATAATCCGGGCTCAGCCTTATACGAGGTTGCTGCTTCCGTGGCTTACACGATTCATCCTTATCGTCGGCCGGTGGTCGGCTGGATGGAAGATATTCAAAACCTCACCCGTCAGGACTTGGTCGATTTTTACAAAGAATATTATGCGCCCAATAATGCCGTGGTCGTCATGGTGGGTGATTTCAACTCGGAAGAAATGCTCGCCAAGATCAAATCTGCCTATGGCAAAATTCCGCGCCGCCCCGACCCGCCGAAGCTGTCGGTGGCCGAGCCGCCCCAACGCGGCGAAAAGCGTGTGACGCTGAAGAAAGATGCCGAGCTGCCAATACTGCTAATGCTTCATCACGTGCCCAATCTGCATAGCCCGGATACTTTTGCGTTGGATGTTTTGTCGGTGGTGCTGGCCGGCGGCAAGAGTTCACGCTTGTATCAGGAACTGGTTTATCAAAAGCGCCTGGTGCGCGGTATCGATGCCGATTACAGCGGGGTGGCGATGGATCCCACCGCGTTTGCTGTTTCCGCCCAGCTTTTGCCCGGCGCGGAGCTGGCCAAAGTCGAGAACGAAATCGTACGCTTACTTGACAAGACCAAGGTCGAGCTGGTGAGCGAACGCGAATTGCAGAAAGCCAAGAACCAGATCGAAGCCGCGTTTGTCTTCGCCCAAGACTCGATCTTCGGGCAAGCGATGAAAATCGGATATTATGAGATGGTCGGTAACTGGCGCTTGGTCGATAGTTATCTCGAGAGTATGCGTAAAGTCACCCGGGAGGATCTCCGCCGTGTGGCGCAGAAATATCTTCAACAAGACAACCGGACGGTGGCTACCTTGATTCCGACAAAAGCGAAACTGCCATGACGCGTAAATTGATCGGCTGTTTTTTATTTGCCATGTTGGCGCACGGGTTGCCAGCGCACGGCGCCATGGCGGTGAAACGCACGGTGCTCAGCAATGGATTGGTTTTGCTCACCTCGGAGCAACGCGCATTGCCGATGGTGTCGATCGAAATGTTGATCGATGCCGGGGCGCGCCATGAGAGCGCGGAGCAGGCTGGTTTGGCGCATTTAACTTCAAAGCTGTTGACCGAGGGCACTGCGAAGCGCAACGCTCAGCAGATCAGCGAGACGCTGGATTTTATTGGCGCGGGTCTCGACACCGGTTGCGGCACCGATCTGGCGACAATCAGCATTACTATCCTAAAAAAAGATTTGTTGGTTGGGTTGCAATTGCTTGCCGAGATTCTCGCCAGTACGAGCTTTCCACTGGTCGAAATGGACCGCCAGAAGCAGGCGATCATCGCTTCGATCAAAGCTAAAGAAGAAGACCCCGGTACCTTGGCCGGTGAAGCTTTTGCCGCGGCATTGTTTCCCGGCAGTCCCTACGGCCGGCCGGTGGAAGGAACGGAGGCTTCGGTAAAGCGGTTGGATCGCGCGCGTGTGCAAGATTTTTTTCGGCGCTACTACCGGCCGAATCGAACAATCATGTCGGTGGTCGGTGATGTTTCCGAGCAGGAGATTAGCGTCGCGCTCAATCAAGTGTTCACGACCTGGACCAAAGGCGAAGCAAGTAAACCGCCGGTCGCGCCGGCGCTGAACGACAAGGCGCAGGTATTGCGGGTGAACAAGGATCTGACACAGGCGAATATCGTTCTCGGACATGGCGGTGTGCCGCGCAGTCATCCCGATTACTACGGTATCCAAGTTATGAACTACATTCTCGGCGGCGGCGGCTTTTCATCGCGGGCGATGGAATCGATCCGCAACGAGCGTGGCTTGGCTTATTCGGTCTACAGCTATTTCGGTGCGGAGAAAAGCTACGGAATTTTTCAATTTGTCATGCAGACCAAGAACGAGACCGCAGCGCAGGCGATAGGCCTTGCGCAGGACGAGATCAGGCGCATGCGCGATGAACTGGTCAGCGAGGTCGAATTGAACGATGCTAAAGATTACCTAGTCGGCAGCTTTCCTTTACGTTTTGACACCAACCGCAAGGTTGCTGCGTTTTTGGGTCAGGTGGAATATTACGGATTGGGACTCGACTATCCCGAGCGCTACGGCGATTTAATCCGCAAGGTCAGCCGCGCCGACGTGCAGCGGGTCGCCCGCGAACACCTTTTTCCCGAAAAATTGATCACGGTCATGGTCGGTAATCTGCAGAAGATGAAGGTGCAATAGACCTCGAGTAGGCAATGCGTGACAGCAAATAAAATTTGCGGCAGTTGACCGAATCCTCCTCGTTATAAAATTTACCCACCGGCAAGATTCTCGGCTATTTTCGTAACGTTGCGCTGCTTCCTGAGTCGCTTCGCGGCAGGGTTCGTGCTAAGTTACAGTGCTCATATTCGCCTCAACGGCTATGAAGAAAATCTTGATCATTGAAGACCATGCGGACATGCGTGAATTGCTCACCTGGCAGGTCGAGTTGATGGGTTTCACGGCGCTTACCGCGAAGCATGGTAGCGAAGGACTGGAAAGAGCCCAAAGCGAAACTCCTGATCTCATTATCTTGGATATCATGATGCCGGGCATGGATGGTTGGCAGGCCGCACGAGAGCTCAAAAGCAATACCGTGACCAAGAGAATTCCTATCCTCGCCGCCACTGCATTGTTTCGCGATACCGATCTCAAAACCTGTATGGACTCTGGCTGCAATGGCTACATCGTCAAACCGTTTACTTTTCAAGAGCTGCAAGGGAAGGTAAGGGAACTGCTTCCCGCCGCCTTGCCCAACTAACAGTTGACCCCGCCGGCTAAAATCGGCCGGTTTGCCGTAGTATCACTGTTCGATTC
>DATLCH010000359.1:0-3498 GCA_035526465.1 Candidatus Limnocylindrales bacterium
ACTGACGTGTTCGATCAGTGTGTAGTTATCGATATGTTGCTTGCCATCGCCCAGGTAAAGCCCATTGAGCACGCACTCGGCGCCCTCGCCGTTCAACAGTACCCGCACGTTGTTGCGCACCAGTGCGCCGCTCAAGGTCACCGCATGAGCAGTCAAATGGCAGCCACGCGCCAGGCTTGCCGCGACCGTGCCGACGTGAAAACCCTTGTCGCTCTCCTGTTGCAAGCGAAAATGCTCAACGACCGAGTCTGCGCCGCCGACCAGTTCGGTGACAGCATTACAGAAATACTCCTTGCCGCGCACGCCCACATAGCTCTCGACGATCTTCGCCTCACTGCCGGCGCCAAGCAAAAGCAAAATGCGCGGGTGCGAAATCACCGGTTGATTCGTCGACGTAGAAGCCAACACCAAGTAGATCGGCCGCTCAAGCCGGCAACCCGGCGCAACCTCCACCACCGCGCCCTCGCTTAAAAACGCAGTATTGAGCGCAACAAAGTGCTGCCGCTCAGCGCTCGCATGTCGGCCCAATTCTTGAGCGACCGCCGGATTGTTCTGTTTAATGAAATCGGCCAGCGAGCCCAAGCGCAGCCCCTGCTGCAGTCCGTCCGTACTTGAAAGCGCCGAGACATAAACACCGTTGACGAACACCAAGCGCGGCGCGTCGGTTTCAATCAGCGCGCGGGATAGCAGCTCGGTGCCGCTAGCCGACTGAACTTCACCGTTGGGCTGGACGTAAGATTGCGCCGCGATCGGCTCGATATTGGTATATTTCCAGTCTTCGTTCTTGAGCGTCGGAAAGCCCAGCCCATTAAAGCTGGCGATTCCCGCCTGGCGTAGCTCACCGACCCACGCGGGTCCAGAAAACGTACCGGCCTCGACCATTCGCTTGAATGCGGCTAGATACGGTTCTTTAGTTTCGCTCGTGAGCATGGATTTGTTATATACTCGTAGAAATTATGGCACCGCGGCAACTTCGCTCTTGATCCAGTCGTAGCCTTTACTCTCGAGTTCCCGCGCCAGTTCCTTGGTTCCTGACTTGACGATCCGGCCATCGTAAAGCACATGAATAAAGTCCGGCACGATATAATCGAGCAGCCGCTGATAATGTGTAATCACGATCATCGCACGGCTGGGACTGCGCAGCGCATTGACGCCACCCGCGATCACCCGCAGCGCGTCGATATCTAGTCCTGAATCGGTTTCATCGAGCACTGCGAGCGTCGGATCGAGCACCGCCATTTGGAGAATTTCGTTGCGCTTCTTCTCGCCGCCCGAAAAGCCTTCGTTAAGCGGCCGATTCAACAACGCTTGGCTCATCTGCACCAAAGTCATTTTGTCTTTGATCAAGGCTAAGAACTCCATGGCGTCGAGCTCGTCGAGACCGCGATGCTTGCGCACGGCATTGAGCGCTGCTTTTAGAAAGTAAGTGGTGCTGACGCCGGGAATCTCGATGGGATATTGAAACGCCAAAAAAACCCCTTCACGGGCGCGGACCTCCGGCGCCATGGTCAGCAGATCCTTACCCTGATAAGTGACCGAACCGGCGGTGACCTGGTAATTCTCACGCCCCGATAAAACATGGGCCAACGTGCTTTTGCCCGAACCATTAGGTCCCATGATCGCGTGCACCTCGCCTGGGGCGATATGCAGGTCAATGCCGCGCAGAATTTCCTTGTCACCGACATTGGCGTGGAGATTTTTAATATCTAACATCCGGATTCACCCCAGCTATCCGACTCTTTGCATCGGCGTTTTGAGCATCCGCCCCTTCATGCCCTGACGATCGGCAATGTCGGCAATCGTGACACCCGCGAGAAAATTGGCAAGCACCGATTGCGCCTCTTCCCAAATCGATTTCTGCTTGCAGACCGTGCAGAAAGAACAATAACTCGCCCCCTGTTCGAGGCACTCCATCAATACCAACGGCCGCTCCACGGTTTCGTAAATGTCTTTAATGGTTATTGACGTGGCCTTTTTTGCCAGCGTGAACCCGCCCTTGGAGCCGATGTGCGACTCCACCAAACCACCGGCAACCAGATCTTTCATGATTTTGGACAAATAAAATGATGGTACGTCCTGGTTCTTCTCGATATCGGACCGGCTGACGATGGTCCCGTCCGGTTGCCCGGCTAGGTAAGACAACGCGCGTACCGCGTAATCGACACGGCGCCCGACGTTCATCAACGAACTTCGTTCGCTTTTCGCCTTTCGCTTCACGTTTTTAAATATAGACTCGTTAGGTCTACTATGTCAAGATAACCGCCGTCTGCGGACCCGATTGTTATGCGCAGCACTCGTCCGATCGCACGCCGTGGCTTTTTCCCACCGTGTGTCCATGCTAAAAAGCTGGCCATGGCGATCCTCAAAGTCACGCGCTTAGGGCATCCGGTGCTGCGTAAAATCACTGAAAACATTTCGCTCAAAGAACTGAAGAGTGCAGCAATGCAAAGATTCATCGACGACATGGTCGAGACCATGAAAGAATACGACGGAGTCGGCTTGGCCGCGGATCAGGTATTCACATCCAAACAGGTCGCCGTTCTCGAGGTCGCCGACAACCCGCGATATCCCAACAAAGATAAAGTTCCGATGACCGTTTTGGTAAATCCGAAAATCACTCCGCTGTCCGAAGACATGGAAGACGACTGGGAGGGCTGCCTGAGCATCCCCGATTTGCGCGGTGCGGTGCCGCGCTATAAACGAATCCACGTCACCGCGCTCGATCGCGACGGCAATAAACTCGATTTTATCGCCAAGGACTTCCACGCCCGGGTGATCCAGCATGAATACGATCACCTGAACGGCAGAGTCTACCTCGATCGCATGCGCGATTTTTCAACGCTGACGTTTCTCCAAGAATTCGCCCGCTATTGGATCAACAAATGACGACGCGACGCGTTGTCGCGAGGGACTACTAGCAGGTAGATCAAGAACTTAAAGCCGTTACTCACCTATCCCTGCCAGATCGAGCAAAAAGGCATAACTAAACGCCGTCTCTTGATGACGCCGGAAGCGTCCTGAGGCGCCGCCGTGGCCGGCATCCATGTTGGTTTTGAGCAGAACAGGATTGGTGCCGATCTTGAGCTCGCGCAGTTTCGCCGCCCACTTCGCCGGCTCCCAGTACTGCACCTGAGAATCGTGCAGGCCGCCGGTGATCAACATGGCCGGATAGTTCTTAGGCGCGACATTATCATAGGGCGAATAGGACAACATATAATCGTAAAATTCTTTGCTATCGGGATTGCCCCACTCATCATACTCGCCGGTGGTCAGCGGGATCGACGCATCGAGCATCGTCGTGACGACGTCAACGAATGGCACCTCGGCGACAATGCCTCTGAACAAATCCGGCCGCATATTGCTCACCGCTCCCATCAACAAGCCGCCGGCGCTTCTGCCCATGGCAAAGAGCTTGTCGGGTTGGGTGAACGATTGATCGATCAAATACTCGGCGCAAGCGATGAAATCGGTGAAGGTGTTTTTCTTGTTGAGCAGATG
>DATLCH010000367.1:0-6569 GCA_035526465.1 Candidatus Limnocylindrales bacterium
TATCTGCGCAACATCGTCGCAGTGTCCGAGAAAACCCTGCGCGACGATAGCAGGACGGTTTCGCGATTCGTCGCCGGGCTGGCTGAAGGCATGCAGTACTACCGCAACAAGTCGAACAAAGAAGACAGCCTGAAAATCCTAGCGAAGTATCTACGACTGCCGTTCGAGAAAAACCGCGCGCTGATCGAAGAGGGGTATGAAACCTATCGTGAGATGATGCTGAGAAAACCGTACGCTGATGTCAACGCAATGAAGATTCTAGTGGATATCATCGCCGAGTCGAATCCAAAGGCGAAGTCGGTCAATTTAGCGAGCCTCGTGGACTCTTCGTTCGTCGAGCGTTTGGACCGTGAGGGGATGTTCGATCGTTAGTCTATCTTCACCGCGCTTTTGTAAGTGTTAAAGCGGGTCGTCCTGCAGCCGGCCGATCATGCGCCGCCAGACGTTCTTATCCGGCTGTGTTTGCGGCTTTTTGATTTCCAATTGACCCATCAACCGGGTCTTCTCCTGCAACTCATTGCTCAGGTTCTCGCATTCCTGAGACAGTCGTTTGATCAGTTTGCCGATTTCCACTTCTTTGGCCGCCGTTGCTTGGATGACAACTTCTTTATCTTTGAGTTGGGTTTCTTGCAATTGTAATTTGCTCTCCGCCTCTTTCAGTCGTGTTTCAAGATCGATGATAGTCGCGCGAAAGTCTGCTTCAGCCTTCTTGAACATGTTGGCCTTCGCTTGCACCAACCCGTCGCGTTGACTCAATTGATTTTTGAGAACAGCGATTTCTTGCTCGTTAGCTGCGGTCTTCTTGGCGACTTCATGTTCGAGTTGCTGCTCCGTGTAACCAGGAGTCATGGGGCGGTGAGCCAATTCACTTATCTGGCGATTCAACGAGCTGATCTCGCCTTCGCGTTCTCCGAGTTGGCGCTCCGTGATGCGCAGCCGCTGTTCCAGGCTCAGCACCTGACTGCGTGTGCTGCTCTCGAGCGTGGCGAAGGCTAGGTTGCGTTCCTGCAACGTTACAGTGCTTTGCTCAAGCTGATTGCGCAGAGTCGCGACTTCCGTTTGACGGCTTTCTTCGCTGCGCTGGGCGGTTTCGGTTTGGCGAATCGCCGTGACGCAGGCGCGGTCGGCGAGACTGCTCAATTTGCTAATGTAGTCGAGCAACTGATTGGCTTGTGTCTCAATCTCGACTAACCCGGTGGCATCGTCGAAGGAAAGATTGGGTACATCACTTGGCGCGGCTGGTTCATCGGTATTTTCCGGTTGATTGCGAACGATTGACAAAACGTTTTCCGTGGCACGCATTGGAAAATTCCTCCGGGCAGTTGTAAGACGACTATGCTGGCGATTTTGAGCAATAGTTATACCATCCTCGGCCGCTTGGATTTGAAGGCACAAATAAGTGAAAAGCCAGGCTTTTTTTATCTTTTACTACGGTGCAGTGGCCGTTAACGTCGAGACTTGGACAATTACGTCCGTGCTTCGCAAATAAAGGCAATTCAGTGACCAACAAATAGCTGAGGGTGGCCGTCCGAAGCAACACACCGGGGAGGTGGTTGTCTACATCAGTGTGGCTAAAACCATTCGATTGTTTGTTCACCCGCGTTTAAGTTCAGACGCGAAATGTTACAGAGAAATCGCAGAAACGCCGAGCCGATGACGAACCGCCTGTGGCGATGCGTGGATGTTTGACAATCGTGAGAATTCTTCCCGATTAGTACGACGTGACAGGTCGATATCATGAGGCTACAGGTATTGCGCGGAGAGTCTGCGTCAGTGAAAGGGGCGCGCAAGATCTCTATTAGATTTTCTGCTCGGGCTGGCGTCACGAAGGTCCGCCAAGAATAGCGGGAGTTGCCCGACGCATAGATCGTTTTTGGGTTGTGTTGCTATTGGAAAAAATTCCTAGTGCGGGTAATCTTAGTCGACAAAGTTTCCGACTTGTGAATACTGATCCGCTTGCTACTCGATGGCTGGAAATAAATTAAAAGGACTCGTCCTAAGTGGGGGTCGGGGTACCCGGCTGCGCCCGCTCACGCATACTGCCGCTAAACAGCTTGTGCCGGTAGCCAACCGGCCAATATTGTTTCATGTCCTCGACAATCTGCAGAAAGCGGCCGTCAATGATGTAGGAATCGTGATCTCACCAGAAACCGGGCAGGCGATTTGCGATGCGGTGGGAGATGGTAGGCAATGGGGAATGAAGATTTCCTTCATCGAGCAAGCCGAACCGCTCGGGTTGGCTCACGCCGTGAAAGTGGCGCGGCCGTATTTGGGTAGTGATTCTTTCGTCATGTATCTTGGCGATAACCTTATCGGTTCGGGCATCGAAAGCTTTCGGAGCGACTTCGAGAAATCCGGCGCCCTTGCTTCGATATTACTCAAAGAGGTCGATAATCCGTCGAGTTTTGGTATTGCCGAGGTCGATGACCAACAGCGAGTGCTGAGCCTGATTGAAAAACCGCGAGAGCCGAAATCGAAGCTAGCGTTAGTGGGCATTTATTTTTTTACAGCGAAAATTCACGAGGCCATCGATAAGATCACGCCGTCCTGGCGCGGCGAGTTGGAAATCACCGACGCGATTCAGCTTTTGCTTAGCCAAGGCGGCAAAGTGCTGAGCCACCGCATTGACGCTTGGTGGCTTGACACCGGCAAGAAGGACGATCTGTTGACGGCCAATACCGTGGTCCTCGACGAGTGGGTGCAGCGCAAAATTGACGGCGAGATCGATGGGGCGAGTCAGGTGACTGGACGTGTCCAACTTGGCAAAGGCAGCCGTGTGGTCAACAGCACCGTGCGCGGTCCTGCCGTCATCGGTGAGGATGTGCTCGTGGAGAACTCTTTTGTCGGTCCGTTTACCTCCATCGGCAATGGCTGCCGCATCGTGTCGTCGGTGCTGGAACACTGCTTGCTGTTGGAAGCTGCGCGTGTGGAATTCGTCGACCGCCTTGAAGATAGCTTACTCGGCAAAAACTCAGCCGTCGTGCGCGAGCAAAAGAGCCGCCAGGCTTACCGGCTGATGATTGGCGACGACTCGGAAGTCTTGCTCTAATGCCTTTTACTTTTTCCTCGACTAAAATTGCCGATGTAATCGTCATCGAGCCACGGGTATTTCCCGACGAGCGCGGTTTCTTCATGGAAACCTACAAGCGGTCGGAATTTGCCGCACACGGAATTAGTGCGCCGTTCATCCAATGCAATCAGTCGCGCTCCGCGCGTGGCATATTGCGCGGCCTGCACTTTCAAAAGCTGCCCAAAGCTCAAGGTAAGCTCGTGCGTGCTGTTAATGGCGCGATCTTCGACGTCGCGGTTGATCTGCGCAGCGGCGAGCCGACCTACGGTCAATGGGTTGGCATGGAATTGAGCGCAGCAAACAACAAAATGCTTTATACGCCGCCGGGTTTTGCCCATGGCTTCTGCGTCGTCAGTGCCGAAGCGGATATCGCGTATATGGCCAGTGAAGAATACGCGCCGACGCTGGAGTCCGGCATCGCCTGGGACGATCCGGACCTCAACATCGATTGGCCGGTTTCGGCTCCGCAATTATCGGAGCGCGACCGCAAGTGGCCGCGCTTGCGAGACGCCGAACCAGGGTTCGGCCATGCGATTGTTTAAGCTCAGTTGGTTTCATCCGAAATTATGAAAACGGTATTTGTCACCGGCGGCTGCGGATTTATCGGCAGCAATTTTGTGCGTTTGCTGGCGACCTCGACAGATTATCGCATTGTCAATTTTGACAAGCTAACCTACGCGGGCAATTTGGAGAACGTCGCCGATATCAGTCCGGCGCGCATGCGCTTTGTGCACGGCGATATTTGCGATCGCGATTTGGTCGAGCGGACGCTTGCCGAGGAGAAACCGTGGGCGGTGGTTAATTTTGCCGCCGAGTCCCACGTCGATCGCAGCATTCTCGACTCGACGCCATTTCTCCACACCAACATTGGCGGTGTGCAGTCGCTGCTCGAAGCCGTGCGGCGAGTGAGCGTCGAACGCTTTCTGCAGATCAGCACCGATGAGGTTTATGGCGACAAGGCAGGTAAGCTTCCATCGACGGAGGATTCTCCTTTGGCGCCGAGCAGTCCTTATTCGGCGAGCAAGGCGGCCGCGGATTTACTTTGCTTCTCTTATCGGCGCACGTACGGATTGCCGATCCTGCTGACGCGCAGTTCGAACAACTACGGTTCGTATCAGTTCCCCGAGAAACTCATTCCGCTGCTTTTGCGCAACGGCCTGGGTGATCTTGACTTTCCGGTCTACGGCGACGGCCAACAGATTCGCGATTGGATTCACGTCGAGGACAATTGCCTCGGGTTGTTGGCGGTATTGGAGAAGGGCGAGATCGGCTCGATTTACAATATCGGCACCAGCGAAGAGCGCAGTAATCTGGCAGTCGTTGAGGCCATCTGTGCCGCCATCGCCGCGTATAAGAGCGTCGATTTGCGCCAGCTCACAGAGCGTATTCGCTACGTGACCGATCGCCCGGGACATGACCGGCGCTACGCTCTCGACACTTCCAAAGTACGTAAAACGCTTGGATGGGCGCCGCGTGTCGATTTCCCGGGTGGTTTACAAAGGACTGTCCATTGGTACTTGGACAATGCCCACTGGGTGGCGCGCGTGACTTCCGGAGAGTATCGCCAATACTACGAATCTGTTTACGCACAAAGCTGGGGCAAAAAACTCTAAATGGATTGCGTCGTCGTCGTCGGCAGTAGCGGCCAGCTAGGCCATGATCTGGTCGAGGTTCTGCACGCGACCGACCGCTATGAAGTAGTTGCACTCGATCATCGTCGGATCGAATGTACCGACTTGAATTCCGTGCGTGCGGCATTGCTGCCTCTGCGCGCGCAAGTGATTATCAATTGTGCGGCATTCGTCCGAGTCGATGACTGCGAGGCACAGGCGCGTGAAGCGTTTGCCGTCAACGCGCTGGGCGCGCTTCACGTCGCCCGCGCCGCGTCCGAGAGCGGCGCCAAGTGTGTTTACATCAGCACCGACTATGTGTTTGACGGCAGTAAAGATTCACCCTACATCGAGTGCGATATAGCGGCGCCGATCAATGTTTATGGCGCGTCGAAGCTCGCGGGCGAGCATTTAGTCCGGCAAGCAGCGCCACACGGGTTGATCGTCCGGGTGGCTAGTTTATTCGGTAAAACTGGCGCGCGGGGCAAGGGCGGCAACTTTATCGAAACGATTCTCGCCAAAGCGCGTGAAGGAGAGCCGCTAAAAGTCGTCAACGATATTGTCGTTTCACCGACCTACGCCGGCGACGCATCGCGGGCGATCGCCCAGCTTATCGCGGTCGATGCCCAAGGAATAGTTCACGCTGTCAATAGCGGCACTTGTACTTGGTATGAGTTCGCCGAGACCGCTTTAAAACTTTGCCAGTTTAGCGCCCCGATTGAAGCAGTGTCATCGTTGCAGTTCGCCACGCCGGCGCGCCGAGCGAAAAATTCGGCGCTTGTGAGTGCGAGACTGGTCTCCGAATTTTCTATTACCATGCCTCATTGGCGCGACGCTCTGCGCGCCTATCTGATCGAAAAAGGTCATCTGCCGAAGTAACCGACCTCTCTCTCGCAAGCCTTTGCGCCGCGGCTGGGGATCGTGTTAGTAACCTGGATAAATATAGTACCGCGAGGAAATCAGCATGCGCATAATCGAGAAATTATTTACCACTAAGCAGCATGGCGTTGCCGGCTACCTGGCCATGCCGGAACGCAGTCAACCGGGACCGGCGTTGTACTTGATCCATCCCAAAGGCGGTATGGGCGAGTACATCAAGACCGAGACGCGGAAGTTCGCTCAGCTGGGCTACACGACTTTTGCCGTCAACGCATTCGAGCAATTGGGCTTTCCTGAAGAGACTCATATCGTCACCGGCGCTCAGATCCAGGCCAAGACTCCCGACCCGGAATTCACTCGAGTGCTCACCGAGGGTTGGCGCTTCCTGCTCAAGCAGCCCAACGTCAACAAACAGCGCGTGGCTGTTTGCGGCTATTGCATGGGCGGTCGTATCGCGATTCACTTTGTCGCGTCAGTTCCAGAAGAGGTGCGCGCCTTCGTCGGTTATTATCCCACCGTGAGAGACGAGCCGGCCTCAGCGTTACGGCCGATCCACCCCAGTGCCGCGGTAAAAAAATTTCGTTGCCCGTCGGTCAATTTATACGGCGCGGACGACGTGACTACAGTGCTGCCGATGCAAGAGGCGATGTATCAAGCCTTCAAAGAAAATGGCCAACCTTTGGAGTGGCACTTTTTTCCCTTTGGTGGACATGGCTTCGTCGATCCCGGCGCGCCCGGTTACAATCCGCGCACAGCCGATTTGTCTTGGCCGCTGGTGGCCGACTTCCTTGAGCGTAATTTAGTTTGGAGCTCGCCCGAGGTGCCGAATCCGAACGTCATCGTGTAAAAATTGCCACCGTCCTTGAAACGAAAACGCCGCCCTGAGTGAGCTCCCAGGGCGGCGTTTTTTGGACGGTGGTTAGTGATTTTGCGCGTTCGCTTTATCCCCCGCCTCGCAAAGTACCCTTGAACTGGTCGACGGTCATTTTGCCGGCGACCATAAGTTCCAT
>DATLCH010000369.1:0-6035 GCA_035526465.1 Candidatus Limnocylindrales bacterium
AATCGGCTTTAGTGACCCGCGCGTGCCCAGTTCCGGGCAATCGATCTGGTCATTTATGTGGGAGCTGAAAGGCGAGGAGTTTCTCAAGAAATTAGTCCAGCAGGAACTCTTTTTGACCCGCGATTTGCGTCAGCTCGCCGATGCCCTTGCCAAAGGCAAAGTCGCGATAGCCTTCGGTTTGGGGCGCAGTCAGACCGATCCATTCGTCGATGCCGGCCTGCCGATCAAGCCGGTGCCGGCGCCTAAAGAAGGCTTGCCGGCGAGTAATTCATTCGGCGTCATTGGTGTTATCAAGAATCCGCCCAACCCGAATGCGACGAAAGTATTCGTCAATTGGTTTCTCAGCCGCGAAGGCCAGGAGTGGTACGGCCGGATCATGGAGAACGGCACGCGCCGTCTGGACGTCGAGACCAAGTGGCTCAACAAGATCGGCGTCAGCGCGGCAAAGGACACGATTACCATTCAAGAATATCATCGTTTGCGCAATCATCTCGAAGATAAATACACCAAGGTGAGAGTGCCGGCGGGAAGATTTGCCGAGACGATTCTGAAATAAGCGTTCTAGGATTTATCGTTCGAAAATCAACGAGATTGCAGAGCTCATGGAGATCAGCCGATGAAAAATTTCATTAACATAAGCATCATGGCCCTAGCGCTCGTGATTGGGAGCGCTGCCACCTGCGGCGCGGCGACCGTGGACGAAGTCATGCTTTATAACAAGCCCGACCGGCAGAAAATTTTGCTCGAGGGCGCCAAGAAAGAAGGCAAGATTACTTGGTATACCTCGCTGATCATCGACCAGGTCGTGCGCCCGGTCAAAGAAGCGTTCGAAAAAAAGTATCCGTTCATTCAAATCGAACCGTTTCGCGGCAACTCCGAGCGCATCGTCCAGAAAATGTTTGCCGAATACCAGGGCAAGCGTTACGAAGTCGACATCATGGACGGCACCGTGACGGCACCGATGGTCAAAAAAGGCGGCTACCTGCAGCGGTTTTACTCGCCACACCTTGCCGAATATCCCGCCGAGCTGAAGGACCCTCAAGGTTACTGGGGAGTGAGCAACGTTTACTACTTCGCCTTGGGCTATAACACCCGCATGGTCAAGCCCGGCGAGGTGCCGAAGACTTATGAAGACTTGCTCAACCCGCGCTGGAAGGGACAAATGATGTGGTCGACCAGCCGCGGTTCGGGCGCGCCGATGATGATCGGCAATATTTTTCAATCCATGGGGCAGGAAGCCGGCAAAGCTTATCTGCAAAAATTGAAAGCGCAAAATGTCGCCAAGTCCACCGCCAGCAATCGGCAACTATTGGATCTCGTGATGGCCGGTGAATACCCGCTCGCGCTGCATATCTTTCACCACCACGCTTATATCAGCCGGACCGCGGGCGCGCCGGTGGACTGGGCGCCGCTGGAGCCGCTCTCGGCCACTATCAACACGATCTCGCCCGTGACACGTTCGCCGCATCCTCACGCGGCGATGCTGCTGCTCGACTTTATTCTCTCGGAAGAAGGGCAGAAGGTCATTCAAGCGGCTAATTATCTGCCGTCTCATCCGAAGGTTCCGGCCAAACAAGTCGACCTCAAGCCGGGCGGCGGAAAGTTCAAGCGGGCGCTCTATTTCACCCCCGACTCGCAGGTGAATGAAGGCGATTCCTGGGTGGACTACTTCGAGAAAAATTTCTTGAAGTAGCGACTGCCGATTCCTAGCGGCCAAAGCAGGCGATGGTTCCTCCGGGGCGACAATCCGAGGAGGTGAGCGATGAAGTTTTTTCGTGCTGGGGCGGACTCGTTTCGAACGTTGCTTCGGATGGCTTCGTTCCTAGTCGTGCTTGCTTGCGCGCAAACTGCACTCGCCGCTTCTGTCGAAGAGATCGCATTACTCAAATCCGCCGAACGCCAGAGGATTCTCGTCGAAGGCGCCAAGAAAGAGGGCAAGCTTAGTTTTTACACGACCCTTATCATCGATCAGGTGATCCGGCCAATGAAAGAAGCCTTCGAAAAAGAGTACCCATTCATTCAGATGGAGTATTTCCGCGGTAATTCGGATCGCCTAGCGCAAAAGCTCTTCGCTGAGTACCAGGCAAAACGATACGCCGTCGATGTCGTCGATGGCAGCTCGACGACGACGATGGTCCGGCGCGCCGGCTTTCTTCAGCGATTTTATTCACCGCATCTTGCGGAGTATCCGGCAGAGCTCAAAGATGCCGAAGGATTCTGGGGCGTGAGCAATCTTTACTTTCACACCATCGGCTACAATACACGCATGGTCAAACCCAACGACGTTCCCAAAACCTACGAAGATCTGCTGCATCCGCGCTGGAAGGGACAGATGATATGGTCCACAGGGCGCGGCGGTGGCGGGCCGTTGTTTGTCGGCAATGTGTTGCAGAGCATGGGCGAGAACGCCGGTAAGGCTTACTTACAGAAATTGCGCGGACAAAACATTGCTAAAAGCACTGCCAGCTCGCGCCAGGTGCTCGACATGGTCATCGCCGGCGAGCAGCCGATCGTTCTCGTGATCTTCAATCATCATGCTTACATCAGCAAAAATGCCGGCGCGCCGTCGGAGTGGCAGCCGTTGGAGCCGGTGCCTGCGCGGGTCAGCACCATCGGTCTGCCCAAGTTTGCGCCTCATCCGCACGCGGCGATGTTGTTCATGGATTTTGTCCTGTCCAAGCGCGGCCAGAAAGTGATGCAGCAGTCCAATTATCTGCCGTCCCATCCAGAAATGCCGGCGCTGCAAGCCGACCTCAAGCCTGGCGGCGGCCGCTTCAAACGAGTTCACTACATGAATCCGGAGCAGGAGTTCGACCGGAGCAACGAGTGGGTCGAGTATTTCCAGAAAAACTTCGTTCAATAAACACCGCCCCGAGGAAATTTTGCGCCGCCAATTATCTTGACAATCCAACGTTAGTCAGACTAGCTTCGCTGCCATATGTTTTGCTTTGCCTGCCACATGGAGGGATCGCGATGACGCAATTGCCGTTGCAACGTTTTCTAGCGCTCATTGCGATTTTGATCGTCTTGTCTCCTGCAGCGCTGGTGAGTGGCGCGACGGTGGAAGAGATCGCTCTGATGAACCGCGCCGACCGGCAAAAAATTCTTGTCGAGGGCGCTAGGAAAGAAGGGAAAGTTAGCTGGTACACGACACTTATCGTCGATCAGGTGGTGCGACCGGTCAAAGAAGCTTTCGAAAAAGAATATCCATTCATTCAGGTGGAATATTTTCGCGGCAATTCGGCGCAGCTGGCGCAAAGAATCATTTCCGAAAACCAAGCCAAACGTTATGACAACGATGTGGTGGATGGCACGGTGGTGCCGACGATGGTGCGACGGGCCGGGTTGCTGCAGCGATTTAACTCGCCATTTTTTTCCGAGTATCCGGCCGAGCTCAAGGACGCGCAAGGTTTCTGGGGCGCGACCAATCTTTATTTTTTCGCTACCGGATACAATACTCGCATGGTCAAAGCGACTGAGGTGCCGAAAACATACGACGACTTGCTCAACCCGCGTTGGAAGTCGCAAATGATGTGGTCGACCAGCCGCGGCTCGGGTGCGCCGATGTTCGTCGGTACGATTCTCAACACCATGGGCGCGGAGGCCGGGAAAGCCTATTTGCAGAAACTCAAAACCCAAAACATTGCCAAGACTACAGCGAGCAACCGGCAGGTGCTCGATTTAACCATCGCCGGCGAGTATCCACTAGCACTGCAGATCTTTAATCATCATGCATTTATCAGCAAGTCGGCGGGGGCGCCGGTGGATTGGCAGGTCCATGAGCCGGCGACGGCCACGATCAATAACATCGGACTGGCCAAAAACACGACCCGTCCCCATTCATCCATGCTGCTCATCGACTTTATTCTGTCCGAGAAAGGACAGAAGGTTTACCAACAGGCGAATTATTTGCCGGCTCATCCCAAGGTGCCCGCCAAGCAGGTCGATTTGAAACCGGGCGGCGGGCGGTTCAAGCGCGTTTATTACATCAATCCCGAGACGCAATTCGACAAAGGTAACGAGTGGGTCGATTATTTTGAAAATGTGTTCATGAAATAGTCGCAGCGAAACGATGGCAAAATCCCAACCCAGCGAATCTTTGGAATTGCCGCTCAAGAGTGCGACCGCGCGGAGAGCTCGTTTCGTGGGCGCCTCGCGCCTTGAAGTGCCGAGCGTCGTGATGATCTGCGTATCGGTGATCACCGCCTATTTGGTGCTGCCGCCGCTTTATTCGGTTATCCAAACCAGTCTTTTTACGACCAAGCTCACCGGCGAGATCGATCAATTTACGCTGCGCTACTACGAAGACCTGCTACGCGAGCTCCAGGTCCTCGGGCCGTTTCTCAATACTTTTTATTTTTCACTCGGCAGCGCGCTGTTGGCGACGCTGCTCGGCGGTTCGATCGCCTGGATAGTCGTTCGTACCGACAGTCCACTGCGCGGCTTGGGCTACTTTACTGCGTTTGCTTCCTTCGGTACGCCATTCATTCTCTACACGATCGGCTGGCTGCTCCTGCTCGGCAAGGCGGGACCAGTCAACTACTGGCTAAAGATTTTTCTGAATCAACCGGGACCCGTCATCAACGTATACTCGATGTCCGGAATGATTTTGATCGAGTCGCTGCTTTGGTCGCCCTTCGTCTTTCTCATGCTCGCGGCAGCGTTTCGCTCGATGGACCCCTCGCTCGAAGAGGCGTCGGCGGCGTGCGGTGCCCGGGTCTGGCAAACGATGCGGCGGATTTCCTTGCGACTGATGCTGCCGGCGTTCTTCTCGGTCATGTTATTGATTTTCATACGCACCTTTGAGTCGTTCGAGATCCCCGCGTTGGTCGGCTTGCCGGGGGACATCCGGGTGCTGACGACGTCGATCTATCTCGACGCACAAAAACTGCCGCCGCGTTATGGCAGCGCAGGGGCATTTTCAGTGTTGTTGATGGTGGTGGTGGCGGCGACGCTGTATTTCTACTTTCGCCTGACGCGCGAGGGCGACCGCTACCAAACAGTGACCGGTAAGGGCTACCGGCCGACGCTGATAAATCTCGGCCGTTGGCGCTATCTGACGGCGGCAGCACTCATGGCCTATTCAATAATCCTTCTGGTGTTGCCGTTTGTGATCATTCTCTGGGCATCGGTGTTGCCGTTTTACATGCAACCGTCGCTCGAAGGTCTGACGAAACTGACACTCAAAAATTATGCTACGGCACTGCACTTTCCGAAGATTACCGACGCGATTAAGAATAGTGTGCTGCTTGGTCTCGGCAGCGCCAGCTTCGTCATGGTGTTGACTCTGCTCGCGTCCTGGTTGCTGGTGCGCACCAAAATTCGCGGGCGCTGGCTGCTCGATCTCATGACGACGCTGCCGCTGCTATTCCCCGGTATCGTCATGGGATTGGCGATTTTGCGCTTCTATCTATTTGTGCCAATCCCGGTGTATGGGACCTTGTGGATTTTGTTGATCGCCTTCGTCACGCGCTACATACCGTATGGCATCCGCTATACTCATTCGGGTTTATTGCAGTTACACAAGGAGCTGGAAGAGGCGTCCTATGTATCCGGCGCGTCATGGTTCAGTTCCATGCGGCGCATCATTTTGCCGCTGATGACGCCGTCGTTTCTCGGCGGTTGGATTTTTATCTTTTTGCTGTCCGCCAAAGAGCTGTCCATGTCGGTCTTACTCGTCAGTCCGCAAACGCCGGTAGTGTCGGTGGCGATCTTCGAGCTTTGGGAAAATGCTCAGGTCGGTGAACTCGCCGCCTTCGGCGTGATCTGGACCTCTATTCTCGTCACGGTGGCGATTTTTTACTACGCTTTCGCGCGCCGCTACGGTATTCAGCAGAATTGAAGTGACGCTGCCGACTCGTACCTGGGGCTCGCTGTGAACGGCGAGTCGCTTCAATCGAAAATCGTCTTCGAGTTGTTTGCGCTTGAACCGCGAAGCATAGCGACACTGACGAGGCGTTACCGAACATCGATTCCGATTCTTTGTCTTATTTTGATCATTGGCGTTGTGTTCAGTGACGTGGGCGCGTCAGATG
>DATLCH010000370.1:0-5512 GCA_035526465.1 Candidatus Limnocylindrales bacterium
GCGATCGTCCAAGATAATCTTCTATCCTCGATCGATGACTTGATTACTTGTAGTAGCCTTCCTTGATCAGCTGGTCGGCAATGCTGGTGTCGACAAAAGAGGCGGGATTGGCGCCGGCGGCTTTGGGTGTGTTCTTCTTAATTGCTTCGAGAGTCGTCTTGATCGTGTCCACTTGCGGGCGGTGATTTTTATCGGCCCAGCGTTTGAATTGATTATAGGCGTACTCCGCTTCGTCGCGCGGCCGGCCGAGATACTCGGTCATGATTTCGAGCGTCTTATCCTTGTTGTCAAAGTAAAATTTCGAAGCATCGGCGGTGGCGCGCAGAAAGCGGACGACGTTGTCGCGATTGGCCTTCAAGTAGGCGGTCGGCACGATCTCGCCATTTTGCTGCCAGGGAATTCCCAAGCCGGGCAGCGCCAGGAGCATCTCGTAACCGCGCCGTTCGGCGATCAGGTCGAAAGGCGGTGCCAAAATGCCGAACTGCACTTCGCCCTTTTCCATTGCGGCCAATATACTGGCTGGGTCGGCGTTCGAATGCTGCACCAGCTTGACGTCCTTGTCGGCGTCGATTTTCAATCGCCCCAAAGCAAAACGCAGCGCAGTGTCTGGAATCGTGCCGAAGGGCGCGCCGACATGGCCGGTCTTGCCTTTGAGATCTTCGACTTTTTTGATGCCCTTCTGTGCCATGATTTTATACGGAAAGACATTTACCCAGGAGCCGACCAGCGTAAATCCAGGCGCGCCTTCAAGATTGGCGGTAACAAAGGCCGCCATGCCGGCGCCCGTGGCCATGTGCATTTTATTGGCGAGCATCGCCTGCACCGCCGCGGTGGTGTTGGTCTTGATGATCTCGACGTCGAGGCCGTGCTTCTTATACAGCCCCTGATTGACGGCGATGGAGAATAAGCCGGCACCGGGGTTTACGCCGGCCTGGCCGACGATCATTTTGCGCAGCGATTCGGCAGCGTGGCCAGCGTCGGCGAGAGTCAAGATAAAAAAACACAGAGCGGCGATTTTTCCGGTCAACCTCATTCAATCCTCCGAGTCGTTATTTAAGCTTTTTGCGGTTTCCACTTGTCGAGCCGGTGCTCGATCGCTTTGAGGGTCTCGTTCAAGCCGGCGCCCAGGCCGGCGATGATGACGATGGGAACGAACATCGTGGCCATTTGAAATCGTTGCGCGGCCACCGAACTCAAGTAACCGAGTCCCATAGCCGCGCCGTATTGTTCGGCAACGACGATATACACCAGCGCGCGTCCCAACGCGACGCGCATCCCGGCGACGATATAGGGCAGGGAGCCGGGCAGCGACACCTTCATGAAAATCTGGCTGTCGCGCGCGCCGAAAGCCCGCGACATCGTAATCAAGCGGTTGTCGGTGTTGGCGATGCCGACCATGGTGTTGATGAGAATCGGAAACACCGCGGCGAGAATAGTCATGATGATTTTCGATAGCGAGCCCAAGCCGAACATCATGATGATCAACGGCAGCAGAGCGATCAGCGGCGTCGCATAGATGCCGGAGAGCAGCGGATCGAAGGTCTTGTGTACCGCCCGGTACCAACCCATGGGCACGCCCATGACGACACCGAGAATCACCGAGATCGCAAAGCCGATCAAAAAATTGGTCAGGCTAAACCATATGTGCTCCCAAATGGAGCCGTTGGCGAAAAGCTCGTAACCCTTGACGATAATTTTGCTGAACGGCGGAAAGTAGAATGGGTTGATAATCTCAAGGCGCGTCGAAAGTTCCCAGGCGAGGAAGAACGCGACAACGCCGATGACTCCGAGCCAGTTCGAGAGGATCTCGCGGGTGCGCTGCCAGTGCCTGTTGGTGGTCAGCGGATTCGATTCGTCGACGGAGACCACATCGAAGGCGTCTTGTTCTGTTTTTGCCGTAAACGCTCCTTCGGTTCGGGTGACGCGAATGTATGCGCGGCTGCATCCGCTGTCAAGCTGGCTTGTCAGTGGAACTACAGATTCCAGATGTCAAATCCATTAAGGATCACCAGCATCAAATCGCCAATTTGGAATCTGGCATTTGCCATTTGGAAGGCGGCGCTTAGCGCTGCTATTCCCAACGCTTCATCGCGCTGAAATCATAATCCAATGAGGTGTCAGCCTCGAAGCGCCAAATCGCCCGGTCCTTTTTCCATTCGCCGGCGAATACCGACTTCAAAAACGACACGATTTGATTCCATGCAGCGTCGCTTTGCAGCTGACGATAGCGACCGGGCATCGTGTCGTTGAGAAAACCATGCGGTGCATCGGGATAGACCCGGATGCCGAAGCTTTTTTTCGCCGCCGCCAGCACTGCCGCCATGCGCACGATGTTGTCGAGATGAATTAAATTATCGAGCTCACCGAAGACCGCCGTGAGCGGGCACTGCATTTTTTGCATCAGCGTTTCAATGGACTCAGGCCGCATCGGATGCGACTTCCAGTCGGCCTCATAAACTGCGCCGTAGAGCACGACAGCGGCGCAAAGATAATCGCGCTTGGCGCCGACCAAGATCGGTTGCCGCCCGGTCTGGCAAACCCCCGACATCGCGACTTTACTCATATCGGCCTGGGCGACGCTGCGCATGTAGTCCATGATTACGTCGGTGTCCGACAGGACGACTTCGTCGTCGAGTTCGCAGCGGTCGTTTCCTTCGGCGAGCGCCTTGCGATCACCCGTGAAGCGGGAAAAGTAATCGGGCACGATGGTAACATAGCCGGCTTTGACATACTTCTCGCCCAAATCCAGTGTGTGCTGCACGATACCGTAGCGTTCGTGCATGTGGATGATTACCGGTCGTTTGCCGATGCCTTCGGGGATGCCGAGATAAGCGTCGATGCGATCGTCGATTTTTACTGGTGTAAGCATGCGATTGTCCTTTGCCACGTTTTTGAAAACTCCATCGTCCTAACATTGACGACAGAGATTTTCTACTGTTTCCTGCAAATCTGGGCAGCCTCGCTTGTGAGGATATCCTGCTCCCATGAGTGACCATGGCTGACACTCGTACAGAATATAAAGTTGGAGGATCTCCCTCGAGCTGATCCTCTCTTCAATTCGTCATTCCCGCGCAGGCGTGAATTTAGGTTTGTTCTCGCCGAATTATCCTGATACCCCGATTTCGCGGGTATGATGGAGTTACAAGAACATGATTGCTCGACGACTTGCTAGGGCAATTTTAACAAGACATGTTGCAGGACGGCTTTACTGAGCTCCAACGATGGCTCGGGTTTCTTCCACGCACTGACGGCCCCGCCGATGGTGTCTTTGACGAACATAATCATCACAGACTTGTATTCTGATCCCGGGTCAGCTTGGAGCTCGACGTAAAAGGCTTGCGCGGCAATCCCTTCGATGGGATTGATAGCAGTGATTTTGAATGGAGCGTCGGGGCTAGCGGCCATCTTGTGGAACTGATCCAAGGTTGCCTGATGGATCGCTTGCGCCGCTTCCACAGTGGGAAAAAATCTCAAGCTCACGTCAAGAAAGCGCGCAATCTTTGTCGGATCGTCGCTGTTTACTCCTTGCGGCATATAGGTGCACAGGGAGTCATGGCTCCACGGCGCATTGATCATGATTTTCTTGTCGACCTTGGTCACGTCGAGAGGCGCGCCGATGAATTTATCGGCGTCGGCCGTAGTTACGGCTGTACAGGCGGCAATATCTAAGATTTCCGCCGCGGCGGCGAGCGGAGGATGCCAAATTAGCAGCGCGCTCAGCAGCAAAATTCCACGTCTGTTCATCGATGAGCTCTGGGTTGGATGGCCGGTTTACGAGAACACGCTGTCATGCGAAAGCCGCGGCTATCACAGGGTCAAGGCAGCCGGCTGAGGATGAATTTCAAGACCGCCTTGCTGGTATCCACAGCGGACTCCGGTTTCTTCCACGCGGCGACGCTACCGCCGATCCGGCCTTTGTAGAAAACTATCAGGGCGGATTTGTAACCGCTCACGGGATCGGTAACCGCCTCAAAGACAAAGGCCTTGTCGCCGAAGCCGCCGAGATAATTGATTGACGGATTTTTGAATCGGGGATCCGGAGTGTTGGCTAAGTGAGTGTAGGTGATGACCGAGTTCTCATAGATTAACGCCATATTCTCGGCTGAATCCAAAAAATGCAGTGTGACATCGAGTAAACGCGGCGCCGTCAGCGCTTTCTCCACGTCGGTGCCGCGGGCGACATAAGTGCATACCGAGTTGTACGCCCCTGGTGCATTATTAATCGGCACGCTCGCCTGTTCCTTGACGTCGAGCGGTCCACCGACGAATTTTTGCGCATCATCGCCCGTGATTATGCCGCAGGCGGTCGGCGCCGACGTCTGGCCAATTTGGCCGAAAGACCGACCTGGGACGAGCGCGAGAGAGACGTAAAAAACCAGCAATGCGACATATCCCCTGATCACCCTTCACCTCTTTCGATGCAATGTCCTGCTGGCCGGCGATGTTTAAACACCGAGAGTATTTCCGATATTCACTGTTTGCGCGCCGTCACCAGCGTCGAATTGCAAGCTGAACGAGCTTGCCGACGATTTCACCGGCAGCCGTTACGGCGCTTCAACATCGAGATATTCAGCGGGTCCGGAGAAGCGGCCGACCGACATCAAACAATAATGAATGATTGTAGCAAATCTCGCCGTGCCTCGACAGGTTATTTCTTGTAGAGCCGCTCGAATAATCCCTCGTCGTCGACTTTCTTGACGAAGCTCGAATCGACGAAGTCCTCAGGTCTCAGGCCTTTGGCTTTAGGATTGCGAAGAGCGGTCTCGTCGAGAATGGTTTTGATTCCCGCCAGGCTTGGGTAGGGTTTTTCCGGCATCGACTTGATGGCGATCTCTCGATGGGTCTCTTCGAGCGCCTCGCGATCGTCGGTTTTTAAATATCTGCCGAGTATTTTGAGGGTTGTTTCTTTTTCGCGCTTGTAGAAATAGATCGCTTCGGAGAGTGTTCGGATCACCGACAAAACAGTGTCAGGGTTGTTCTTCAGGTAAGGACGCAATGCCAACAAGCCGGTCAATTGAAAAGGAATGTTGAGCTCGGACATGTCGAGCAGCGTATTCATGCCGGCTTTGCGAGCGGTGAGTGTGAACGGCGGCGTGATGATCGTTGCCTGGACATTTTTTGATTGCAGCGCGGCATAGCGCGCGGTTTGCACGCCGATCTGCAGCAACGTGACATCTTTGTCGGCATTCAAGCCGACCTTCGCCAAGGCCATCTTTACGCTTAAGTCGGTCGCGCTGCCGAAGCGACTGACGGCGATTTTTGTCCCTCTGAGCTGATCGACTTTCTTGATCTCGGGAAGTGAGATCAAACTGTAAGGGAAGGTATTTAGCAGACTGGCAATGACGACAATATCGACGCCGGCCAAATGGCTGACGACTGAAGACGATCCGTCCGACAACGTCATGGCAACATCACCGCCGAGCATGGCTTGGATGCCCAGCGATCCGCCGGTGGTAAACACCAGTGTCGGGTCGAGGTTGTATTTTTTGAACAGACCGACTTCCTTGGCGAC
>DATLCH010000019.1:0-5299 GCA_035526465.1 Candidatus Limnocylindrales bacterium
GCCCCGCGCGACAAAAAAGCCGCCGCCGCCGATCCGAAAAGTTTCGTCGATATGAGTGTAGTGCAGGAACTGGAAGCGTCGGGTTTTATCAAGCAGCTGTACAAAAAGTAACCCACGCACCGCGTGGATGGTTAGTTGACAATCTAATGCCAGAAATCTCTCGGTTTTTTGGAATAATCATCCGCATGTTCATGGAGGCGGGCGGACCACACCATACGCCGCACTTTCACGCCTATTACCAAGATCAAGTATCCATTTATGATATTCAGCGAATCGAGTTTGACAGGTTCGCTTTCCAGACGCCAAGAACGTTTGGTTTTGGCGTGGGCAGAACTACATCAAACTGAATTGCTAAGAGTTTGGGAGGCATTGCAACAGGGCCGTGTGCCAAATAAGATTGAGCGGTTGAAATAACGAGCTTTGATATGTCACATGAAATACATCGTGTAGCTTCGTTCGAAAAGTTGGCACCATTTACTTTGCGCGTAGCTTTTGCCGACGGCACGGCTCAAACCATCGACTTCCTTCCTATTCTGAAGGGCGAATTGTACGGTCCGCTGCAGGATCCAGCGCTTTTCGACCAGGGCTGCATAGACCCAGAAGTGCACACATTAATTTGGCCGAACGGCGCTGACTTCGATCCAGCGATCCTTCATAACTGGCCAGAATCGGCCCCCGCCTTAAAAAGTATGGCTGAAAAGTGGGAGTCTACGAAGTCTGGGCTAGATTCCACACGCACCTCGCCGCTTTGATTGGCGCGCCGCTGCCCACCCATAGCAAAAAAGGGCGACCAGCCGGTCGCCCTCACAACTAACTTCTAACTTACCCTTTACGTGTTTTGCGTTCTAATCTCCGAATCTAACTTTGAGCTCCTTGTGCTCTTTGATTAAATCATCCGGCTCCTAATTCAACCCGTAAAACACCCGCGGATTGTCCTCGACGATCTTCTTGTGCTGCGCGGCGCTGATGCCGCCGCCTTCTTTGAGTGTGGTCAACGCATCTAGTTCGGTCGATGAATCGGCGTGGCCGTAGTCGGTGCCGATCATCAGCGTGTTCTCGCCCATGCAGGTCTTGATCAGGTACGGCACGTCGTCGCCGATCTGGCAGGTGACGAAGATGCCGGACTTCTCCAGCAGATCGTTGGGCAGTTTATTGCTGACCGTGTCCAAGCGGCGGCGCAGCTCGTAGATCACCCAAGGCACCCAGGATGCCGCGGTTTCGATAAAACCAAAACGCAGCTTGGGAAACTTCTGCGGGATGCCGCAGTTCAAAATTCTAAACATCGCGCCGACATTGAATATCCGATACTGGTTAAAAAAATCCCGGCTGCCGTCCGGATTGACCATCATGTCGACTGCCGCGGCGCTGCCGTTGGCCTGGTGTAGGCCGATGCAGAAGTTCAGCTTCTCGGCCAGCTCGTACATCGGGAAGAAGTACGGATCGCTGATCTGCCGCGCGCCTTCGAGCGGGCGCATGAACACGCCGCAGCCGCCGTTGTCCTTGGCGAACCTCAACTGATCGAGCGCGTCGGCCATGCTGAGCAGCGGCAAGCAAGCCATCCAGCGCAACCGTCCGTTGCTTTTTTTCCAAACCTCGGCCATCCAGCGATTGTACGAGCCACACAGCGCGACTTCTGTATCGGCACGCTCGGTCACCTGGTCGAGGAATATGCTCGTGTAAAGAATTTGCGTGTCGATGCCAAGCTCGTCCATGTGCTTGATACGCGCCGTAACGTCGGCCAGATCGCGCGTCGCCATGGTGGTGCTCACGTCGCGGCCGATCTCGGCAGACTTCTTGTCGAGATCGTCTTTGCTGAACGTGAAGCGAAATAGGCCGCGAATCTTGCCGTCGATCACCCAGTGCGCTTTCTGGTTGTCGTCTTCCGGCTTGAACAGCTGGGGTCGAAACTTTTTTTCCGAAGGCGTGAGATACTCCCAGGTCAGCGGACTCTCGACGACATGCGCATCAGCATCTACCCATCCCATGGCTTCCTCCAACTCATTTTTAATGTTTCGCCCCTACTATTGCCTGGTGCCTATTGCCTTCTTCTAGTGGAGCACCGCACCGCCATTGACGAGAATCGTCTGTCCCGTGACAAACGTGCTCAGATCCGATAGCAAATATAGCGCCGTTCCGACCAAATCCTCCGGCTGCTCGATGCGCTTGAGAATGCGCGTCGAAGCCGAACGTTCATAGTTCTTGACCGCTTCGTCGGTCGCCTTGTCTTCGCTCATAGTCGAGCCCGGCGCCAGCGTATTCACGCGAATATTATCCGACCCCAGCTCGCGGGCAAGCACACGGCTGAAGCCTACCACGGCCGCCTTCGACGTCACATAGTGCATCATGGTCAACCCGCCGTTGAAGGCCATGTTCGACGAGATGTTGACGACGCTGCCCTGTTTGCGCTTTTGCATTGCCGGCACCACCGCCCGGCTGCACAGCCACAAGCCTTTGACGTTGACCGCCATGATGCGGTCCCACGCTTCTTCGGTGATGTCTTGCCAGGTGCCTTTTTCCGCCGGCACGCTCATGAAGATCGCCGCATTGTTGATCAGCCCGTCGATCTGGCCGTAGGCGTTAAGTGTTTTAGCGGCCATCTCCTGGCAGCTGGGAAAATTCGCCACGTCGACTTTCGTCGCCAGCGCTTTCCCGCCCTTGTCGGCGATCGCTTTGGCGACTCCGTCGGCAGCTTTGTCGTCGATGTCGGCGACCACCGCCGTGCCGCCTTCGCGCGCAATGCCCATACAATAAGCGCGCCCGATACCATGTCCGCCGCCGGTCACGACCACCACTTTGCCGTCCAATAAACCCATCTGATGCTCTCCTCTATCGGTATTATTTATCGCAATTACCCGCCATCGTTCAATCAAACGGACCCGCGGGCGACCTTGAACTTTGAACCCCTGAACCTTGAACCGGCCGAATTACGGCCGAAGAATCTTTTTCAGCTTCGCTTTGAGTTCTGGCGAGAGCCCGAAGAAGTCGTTGATCAGCTTCTGCACATGTTGCGCCGACACCGGATCGATGTCGAGCTTGCCTCTCTCGGCTTCGGCTAACAATTCTTTGTCGGCGAATGTCCGCGTCAGGGCTAATTCAAGCGCGGCGCCGCGCTCCGGAGGTGTTCCGGGGGATACCACGTAGACTTTGCCGAACTGATTGGGCGCCGCCGCGCCAAAACGCAGCAACTGACGCTGCTCTTCGGTCTTGGCAATCTGCGGGATGGTTGGAACATTTCTCACGGGTAAATCCGCGATCGAGTTATCGCCCAATTGCGCGAGCAATTGCCAGTCGCCGTTCTTGATGCGATCCAAGGAAGTAACTTTCGAAGATTCCCAACTGTTCATGATGCCGTCGATCTCACCGCTTTCCATCGCCAAGCGCACGTCCGAAGTGCCTTTGTAACCGCTCACTACTTTGATATTGGCGCCCAACAGATCGCGCATCAGCAACGGTCCTTGTTCGACCGTCGAGCCCGGAATACCGCCGACGGTGATTTGCTTTGCCTTGGCGCCGAGCAATTCGTCGAGCTTGGTCACACCCGACTTGCGCGTCGTGATCAGCAAATAAGTCTCGCCGATGGGCACGCCGAGGTAGCGAAACTTGCCGAGATCGTACTGCACCGCGGGGTTGCCAAACAGCTGCTCGAGAATAATCTGGCCGCTAAAGTTGCCGATCACCGTGCCATCTTTGGGCGCCACGTTGTACATATGGTTGGCCAGTAGAATGCTGCCAGCTCCGGCCATGTTTTCGACGATGACATTGGGATTGCCGGGAATATGTTTCTGAATATGCCGGCCGATCAAGCGGGAATAAGCATCGTAGCCTCCGCCCGCGGAAAACCCGACGATAATTCTCACCGTCTTGCCGTGGTAGAAATCCGCCACCGCCTTTTCGTCCGCCGCCGCGGCCCAACTTTGGCCAGCCAAGCCCGCATATCCGAGCAAGAACAGGAGCACAAACAACGAGAATAACTTTTTCACGGTTACCTCCGTGGAAGACATTCTTTCGTAGCCTTGGCTATCACCCTGCTTCAGCGACTGTCAACAGTGAGATGGCGGCAAGAGTCTGGCGGCGACGGTGGAACATGAAACGTTTGGCCCCTAGACTCTGAAAAAAAGTTGGGATAATCACTAGAGGCCGCGCAGCCATGGGAAAAATCTAGAGCGCAAATGAGGACGTTAATGAGCAACCCACAACGCAAATTTACCGAAGTGCAAGGAATCAAGCTGCACTACTTGGAATGGGGCGAGCGCGGCAAACCCGATCTGCTGCTGGTCCACGGCTGGACGAACTTCGCCGGGAGTTGGACTGCAGTTGCCGAGCACTTCCAAGATCGCTATCGCATCATCGCTCCCGACTTGCGCGGCCATGGCGAGTCGGACAAGCCGCAGACGGGTTATCGCTTGCGCGACTTCGCCGAGGACATTCGCCAGCTGATTCAGAATCTCGGATTGAACAAGCCTGCATACGTCGGCCACTCTTGGGGCGGCAATATCGGCACGATCCTGGCCGCCGACTCTCCGCAATCGATCTCGCGCGCGTTCCTGGAAGATCCGGTCTACTGGCGCATGATCCACGCCTTTATGACCGCACTGCCCAATGCGCTGGCGAGACGCAATAAACCCGAGGCTGAGCTCCGCGCTGAAGCGAAGCAAAAAAACTTGTCAAAGGCTGACGAAGACATGGAGGTCTACCGCAATCATCACTTCGCCGCCCATGCGCTAACCCGCCTGCTCACGGATAATCGCGATTGGTCGTTCGGCTTCGAAGATTATTTCAAACGCATCGCCGTGCCGACAACAATCCTGGTGGCCGACCACAAAGCCGGCGGCGCCATCATGCGCGAGGAAATGGGCTACCTACAAAGCATTGCGCCACGGCCGGTGAAATTAGAATTCTGGGAAAACACGGGCCACGGCATGAAGGCCGCCAAGCCGGCGGAGTACAACAAAGCGCTCGATGAATGGCTAAAAAGCTAACCGGTGGCCGCGCCAATTCGATGTAGGGGCGCAGCATGCTGTGCCCGATCATTTCGGTCATACCCCGACCACGGAATCCCTTTCAGCTATGGCTCTTCACCCACTCCAGAATAACTGAATTGGTTTCCTCCGGCGCCTGCCAAAAAAATCCATGCGACTGACCTTTGAGTACTTTCATCTCGGCGCCGCGGATGCGCTCCATCAGCACTCTGGCCTGGGCGATGTGATTGCTCCCGACGGTGTCCGCCTCGCCGATCAACACCAACGTCGGCGCTTGAACGTCGGCCAACCGGTGCGTGCCTTCGAAGTTATGGCGCGCG
>DATLCH010000372.1:0-6059 GCA_035526465.1 Candidatus Limnocylindrales bacterium
CAGCAGCTGGTCGATTACTATCTCCAAAAAAGTATCGAACTGTCCGGCCGTAGCCTGCCGCGCGCGCAATTTTATGAAATTTACCGATTGTCAGCTATACAACGCGATCTCAAGGTAGTCGGCCGCTTCTATTTTCTCGACTTGGTCAAAGGCAAACCGGGATACATGAAATTTATCCCGCCCACCGTACGTCGGCTTCAGCGCAATTTGTCGCAAGTGGCGCAGACTCGAGAGATTTTGCCGCTCTTGAACGAACATTTTGAGGCAATGCTGTGAAAGCGATGGTGTTGGCCGCCGGACAAGGCACGCGCCTGCGCCCGGTCACCGATCGCATGCCCAAAGCGCTGGTTCAGGTGGCAGGGCGGCCGATGATCGAATTTGCCTTGCTGTTGCTGCGCCACTACGGCGTCCACGAAATCGTCATCAACTTGCACCATTTTGGTACGCAGATCGAAGATCATCTAGGCAATGGCCAAAGATTCGACGTGAACATCAGCTATTCGCATGAGCCCGAGCTGCTGGAAACCGGCGGCGGTCTGCTCAAAGCCAAAGCGTTTTTACAGCAGGATACTTTCATAGTCATCAACACCGACGCCTTGATTGATATCGATTTGTCTGCGGTGCTAAAAAATCATCGGCAGAACAATGCGGCGGCAACGCTGGTGCTACGACCCGATGCCGATGCCGACCGTTATGGCTCCATAGACATCGATGCTGACGGCCGCATCTGCCGTTTTCTCGAACAGCGGTCTCAGGTCGAGCCAATTGGCGCCGTTAAAAAATTAATGTTCACCGGCGTGCAGATACTCGAACCGCGGGTATTTGAGTACATGGATGGCTGCGGTTCCAAAAAGTTCAGCACGACCAGAGAAACCTATCCGCGCATGGTGCACGCGGGGGAGCGAGTTTTTGGCTATTGCTTCGAAGGCTTTTGGCAGGATCTCGGCACGCGGGAACGGATCACCGAAGCGGAGCAAAAGCTCACCAGTGGCCATGCACAGTTGCATTTTTTATGAGTTTCGCAAGGCGATCTGAGCAGCTGTACATTTCCCGGTGCCATACCAACAAATTGACAAAATTTTCCTGCGCAGCTCGCCGAATCGATTGTTTCACCGATATATTGGGCAAATTTTAGCGGCGGCAAAATTGCTTAATTTGTCAATCTGTAAAGCCAACCGTCAGCGAATTCATGCTCGAGAAAATTCTTAGCGATCTACTGCAAAACCAGAATCCGGATGGCGGCTGGGGTGCCCTGCGTGGCAAACGCAGTAATACTGAATCGACTTCTTTTGCCGCCATTGCATTAATGGCACTCGGCGAGAACCCCACCGCAGCGGAACGGCGCAAACGCGCCATCGATTGGTTCGTCCGGCAACAAAACCAAGACCACAGCTGGCCACTCAACGAAGCCACCCGCGGGGGCTCTTGGACCACGGCACTGGCGATCAGCGCTCTCACGGATAGCGCGGAGAACCACGATCGCGTGCTCGGGGCGGCCCGTTGGTTGCTGGAGCAAGAGGGCAGCAAGCCCGGCATTCTCGCTGAGATCATTTTATGGGCGAAAGGCCGGTCGGGCGTCAACAAAGTCAACAACGATCTCATCGGCTGGTCTTGGGTACCGAATTCATTTAGCTGGGTGGAACCGACCAGCTATGCCTTGATCGCCGTAAAAAAATTGCGCGCTCGCCTCGCCGGTACAAGTGTGGACGAGCGCATCCGCCAAGGCGACGCCATGATCTACGATCGCATGTGCAATGGCGGCGGTTGGAACTACGGCAACTCCAAAGTCTTGGATTATGCGCTCTGGCCCTATCCGGACATTACGGCGGTCGCGTTGATTGCGATGCAAGATCATGCACGCGAGAAAGCCAATCAGGAAAGTTTGCAGATCCTAAACAAGACCGCCCGCGAGACCGATTCCGGTTTAGCGCTTTGCTGGGCGGCGATTTGTCTCAATGTTTATGGCCAGGACAATTCCGAGTTTCAGAAACAGATCGAGAAGCGCTTTGCGACCAGCGCATTCCTCGGCGAAACCAAGAGTCTGGCGTTGGCGATGATTGCCTTGGCCGGGAAACGCAATCCATTTCGCATATAGGATTCCAGAGTTAATCATGCGCCGCAGAGATTTTCTTAAATACACTACCCTCGCTTCCATCGGCACGGCTGTCGGCGGCTGCCAATCGGCGGGGCGCTGGCAGCGCGAAGCGTTTCGCAAAAAAACCAGCTCGCGGGTTGCCATCTTGGCAGCCAAGGCTTACGACCAGCCGCTCAAGGACGTAATCCTGCGCGGCATCAAGCTTTGCGGACTGCAGGTCGCAGGGAAACGCATCGTCTTGAAGCCTAATCTGGTCGAATTCGATCCCAAAGGTGTGATCAATACCAACCCGGCGGTCATCGAGGCGGCGACCGATGCGTTTCGGACGCTGGGTGCCGCAGAAGTGATCGTCGCCGAAGGGCCGGGTCACCGGCGTGACAATGAGTACCTGCTCTCCGCGTCCGGACTTTACGATGTTCTGCGCGAACACAAAGTCCGCTATGTCGATCTCAACACAGATGATATTCGCGCCACGCCGGTGCGCAGCAGCTACACCAGCCTCGCGCAGCTGTACCTGCCCGAGACGCTGTTCAATGCCGATTTACTGGTCTCCATGCCCAAACTAAAAACCCATCATTGGGCGGGCGTAACGCTGTCGATGAAAAATTTGTTCGGCATTATTCCAGGAGCAGTCTATGGCTGGCCGAAGAATATTCTTCACTGGCAGGGTATCGACAACAGCATCTTGGATATCAATAGTTCGCTGCCGCTACCGCAGTTTGCCATCGTTGACGGCATCGTCGGGATGGAAGGCAACGGTCCACTGCAAGGCCAAGCTAAGAGCACCGGTGTGCTGATCTTCGGCGATGATTTTGTATCGGTCGACGCCAGCGCGGCAAGGCTGATGAAATTAGAACCGCGGAAGATCAATCATCTGGCGAAGGCCGATGCATTCCTCGGCAACTTGGCTAATGAGAAAATCGCGCAAATCGGCGAAAGATTAGAGAGCCTTCAGCAAGACTTCGAGATCATCGACAGTTTGAAAGATCTAAAAAAAATCACCGGCTGAAGCCAAAGGGATCGTAAATTGAACACTCGCGACGCCGCATCACTTGCGTGCCGTGATAACTCCGCAGGCGGCGCGATCGCCAGCATTTCCGGTCGGATCGGTAACGTGATCATCGATGCCGACATGCACGATTAGGGCACTGCCATCCGCATCGAAAACTGAAGTTGATCCAGACCGAAGTGTGACGGCGTCCGTCAGCGCTTCAAAACGGCCCGAACCATCCTTGGCAACCAGCATGTTCGGCAAGTCGCCGGCGTGGGCGCCATCTGGGCTCTTGTAGCCATGTTTTTTCTGCGCTGGATTAAAATGTCCACCGGCACTAACAAATCCTGGAGTCTCACACTTGCCAACTGCATGGATATGTACCGCGTGAAGGCCAGCGCTGAGCCCTTTCACCTCCAGTCTAACCCTCACGCCGCCGCCCGCCTCGGTAAACGACGCCACACCGACACTCTTGCCATCCTTGTCCTTGAGTTCGGCTGTCGCTCGTTCGCCAGAACCGACTGACGAACATCCCACGCCGACAACGAGGGACCAGGCACAAATTGACAGCATTAATATCCGGGCACGATGGGCTTTATAGTTGTGGAAATATTGCATAGGAAATTCGATACCATCCATTGATGCGCCTAGCAATCACATCATTACAATAGCAGCTCACGGTGTACGTTACTCAACGTTTAGCCATTGATTGCGGCGCATTCGGGCCTATGGTAGCTTTCGACGTTATTTATTATGGCCGCGCTAGCGATATATCTGCCAACGGTTGTTTTTATTTCATTGCTAGGCGGCTTCCTGCCATTAATGCGGGCGTTATCGCAACGGGCACTCGCGCTGCTGCTAAGCTTCAGCGCCGGCGTCCTGCTCGGCGCGGTATTTTTTCACATGCTGCCGGAAGTGGGTAGTCTATTGGGTGCCAACCTCGGTCTGCCGATTTTGGCCGGCTTCCTGCTGATTTTCGTCATGGAACGTTTCGTTTTTGTCCATGCCTGCGAAGAGCATGATTGCGATATCCATCAGATGGGCATTCCGGCGTTTCTCGGTATCTCCTTGCACAGCCTGCTCGACGGTGTCGCGCTCGGCGCCGGACTGATTCTGCCGCAGCTCGGGCCGGTGGTCTTGCTGGCCGTGATTATACACAAGGTGCCTGACAGCATGTCGATTTCATCGATCCTGCTTTCCGCCGGCTGGGATCGCCACAAAGTCGGCAAGTTGAATCTATTGTTTTCGCTCACCACACCGATAGGGGCGTTGCTGGCATTTCTCTCCTTCCGCGTGCTCTCGCCGGAAAACGTCGCCATCGCTGTCGGGTTGTCCGCCGGTACCTTCCTCGCCATCGCCACAGCGGACATCTTGCCGCATGTGCACCGCATCGAGCAGCGCAATCCGATGACTCTAGTCTTCCTGGCGATTGGCTTAGCCGTTAGCTGGATGGGCACGCTATTGGCGCACTAGGCAAGTTGCAACGAGCGATCGCCCTTCTACACCTTATATTTGCCGGCGAGCAAATTGCGCCGCACCGTGAAGGTATCGCCGAGGACATGAAGATAGTCCGACATTTTAACGTGGCTGCGGTCATCGTTGAGCCAGCGCGCCGGGATGATACCGATCTTGTAATTGAGCCTCTGTGCCAAAGCCAAAACTTCGATGTCGAATCCCCAGCGGTCAATCGTCGTCTGAGAAAAAATTTTTTCCGCAGCCTCCGCGCGGAACGCTTTAAAGCCACACTGCGTATCCCAAATCCCCGGTACCGCCGCGAGCTGCACGATACGGTTCCCGACCTTTCCGATGGCGCGCTTGTGCCAAGCCTGAGAGACGACCTGCGCCGCTCCCGCAACGTCCGCCGCATTGCGTGATGCGATAACGACATCGCAGCCCTGATCGAAGAGCGGGCGCATCTGGTCGAAGTGAGCAATATCAGTTGAGTTGTCCGCATCCGTAAACAGCCGGATCTGACCGCGAGCTGCGAGCATGCCCTCCGTGACCGAGAACCCTTTGCCGCGGTTGTGGCTGCGGTCAATGATTTTGAGATGCGAAATCTCGTTGGCCATGCTCCGCAGAACTACCGCCGAAGCATCGCTCGGTCCATCAAGGACAACTATAACTTCAAATCTGTATGATTTATTCGACAAGTACTGCTGCAAGCGACTCAGAGTAGAGGGCAATCTCTCCGCCTCATTGTATGCGGGAACAATCACCGACAGATATGCGCTATTCGTTGACAACTAGCAGTCCAGACGCAAGAATCCGATGTAAATTAGCGTTTAATTCAAAGTAGACTGAGAGAGTTCGCCATTGAGCACTATCTTCCCAAGATCACACGCAAGCAAACGAACCCCAAAAAGAACCGATATTAACTCCGGTATCAAATGGCAAAATTGTTTGGGGAATTCAGATCGCGATTGTATGGATTGCGACATATTTTAACAAGTTATTGTGCGGCCGGAGCGGAACGAAGAATTCGCAGCGCTTCGCGCAGATGTTTGGCGGCTTCGTCCTTGTTGCCAAGTTCGGACAGGGCGCTCCCCAGACTCTCATGCACTTCGGCATCCTCGGGCCGGAGCCGCGCAGCCTTGGTAAAATGATGCACTGCTTGGGTCAGATCCCCTTGGGCCGCTACGACACGACCTAGTTGCAAAAGAATTCGACCATCCTCCGGGTCAGCCCTTGCGGCAAATGTGAATACGTCCGTGGCTTCAGCCAAGCGCCCCGCTATCGCCAAAACTGTACCGAGCTTTATCCGAGTGCCGTTTCGTTGGGGTGCCAACTCTAGGGTTTTTCGAAAATGCTGAACCGCCTCATCGATCCGGCCCTGATTCACCAACCCCGCGGCTAGATTCTCTCGAGCGTCGATAAGATCGGGTTTGAGGCGAATTACGTATTGGTAGTGTTCGACCGCTCCGGCAATTTTACCTTGCTCCTGCAGTAATCGAGCAGCCGATTCGTGAGCGTCCC
>DATLCH010000375.1:0-4273 GCA_035526465.1 Candidatus Limnocylindrales bacterium
TGCGCTCGCGAATGCGCCGGCGGTCGACCTCCAATTGCGTCTCACCCGGCCCGCGGGTACCAATGCCGCCGCCCAAGCGCGACAAGTGGGTCCACTGGCGCGTCAATCGAGGCAACAAGTATTCCAACTGCGCCAACTCCACCTGCAGCTTGCCTTCGTTGCTGCGCGCCCGCTTAGCGAAAATATCAAGGATCAACTGACTGCGATCGACCACACGGGTGTTTAGAGCGTTTTCCAGATTGCGCTGTTGCGCCGGGCTGAGATCCTCGTCGAGGATCACCAAGTTGGCGTGATGTTCCTGAAGTCCAGAGTGGACCTCGTCTACCTTGCCACGGCCAATCAGCGTCGCCGGCGTAACGCGACGAACCTGTTGCGAATATTTGTGGACCACCAAAGCACCGGCGGTCTCGGCAAGCCGCTCGAGTTCGTCCAGGCTGTAATCGAGCGGCACTTTGTGGTCGCGTGACGGCATATCGACGCCGATCAAAACGGCCCTTTCCTGCGGCTGTCGGGTAGAAATCGTTTGCTTCAATTGTTTAAGGAATGGAAACTGACGCGCATGCCGAAGCGTTCACCGACCAGAGCCTCGAGCTCACGTGATGGCGCGATGCGCACTTGTTCGGGCAACTCAATGACGGTTTCAGCGACGGCCGAGCCGCGCAAATGCAAATAGACGGTGTGCCTACCTGGATAGTCAAGCAGCATGTCGCGCAAACGCACCAATTCGTCGGCGGACACTGCGTCTTCGCGCACATACAGATCGACTTTCTCAGCGACTGCGCTGGCGCTGGCGTTCTTAGGATTTTTCACGGCCTCAGCTAAAGCGGTAACTTCGTTGGCGATCAATTGGATGCGGTCTTCACCAACCTCCATCTTACCTCTAACGTAGATCGGATCGTCGGCGCCGAGCAGATCGGCGCATTTCTTGTAAGACTCGGGCCAGACGATTACTTCGATAAAGCCGGTCTTGTCCTCTAAATTGAAACTGCCGTAGCGGTCACCTTTTTTAGTATTGCGCAACCGCAAAGCTGAAACCACGCCGCCGAGGCGGAACTCGCCGGACTGGCCGCGCTCTTTGAGCGCCGTAACCGTGCCGCTGGTAATCTTTTTCAGCAACCGTTCGTATTTGTCGAGGGGATGACCGGTGATGTAAAAACCCAAAGCTTCCTTCTCGAATGCCAGCGCCTCCTGCTGCGACCACTCGGTAACCTGCGGATAACTTTCGCCGGCTTTCTTCGACCCCTTGGTGGTCGTGCCGAGCATGGAAAAAATGTCGATCTGATTGCTCGCCTGATCGCGCTGGTATCCTTGCCCTGCCTTCATGGCGTCGTCCAGTGCGCCGCTCATGCGCGCCCGCGACACTTGCGTCGAGTCGAAGGCACCGCATTTGATCAAACTCTCGATCACCCGACGGTTTACCGCGGTCATGTCGACGCGCCGGCAAAAATCGAACAGTGATGCGAATGGGCCATCCTGGTTACGAGTTTCGAGAATCACTTCGACGGCTTTCTCACCGACATTTTTGACACCGGCCAAACCAAAACGAATTTTGTCACCGACCGGCGTGAAATTGGAGCCGCTCTCGTTGACGTCGGGCGCCAGCACCTCGATATTTTTATCGCGACAGTCGGCGAGGTTTTTGATTACCTTGTCGGTGTCGCCCATTTCCGAGGTCAACAGCGCAGCCATGAACTCGACGGGATAATGAGTTTTGAGGTAAGCCGTCTGATAGGAAACCAGCGCATAGGCCGCAGAGTGCGATTTGTTAAAACCGTAGCGCGCGAATGTTTCCATTTGATCGAAGATTTCGGTGGCGCGCTTCTCCTCGATATTTTTGGCCACCGCGCCGCTGACGAAGCGCTCGCGCTGCGCCGCCATCTCTTCGGGATCCTTCTTGCCCATCGCGCGGCGCAGAATATCGGCATCGCCCATCGAATAGCCGGCGAGAATCTGCGCTGTCTGCATGACCTGCTCTTGATAGACGATCACGCCATAGGTGTCTTTGAGAATGGTTTCGAGCAGCGGATGGAGATATTTAATCTTTTCTTTGCCGCTTTTACGATTAATAAAATCTTCGGCCATGCCGCTATCGAGGGGACCGGGGCGGTAGAGGGCGAGGATAGCGACCAGGTCTTCGAAACAGTTAGGTCGAATGCGCACAGTCATCTCGCGAATGCCGGTGCTTTCCAGCTGGAACACGCCTGTGGTGTTGCCTTGGCAGAGGGTTTTATAGGTTTTCTTGTCATCCAATGGCAGACGGTCGATATCTATTTTAATTCCGCGAGCCTCGATGAGCTTCAAACAATCGTGAATCAGCGTGAGAGTCTTGAGACCGAGAAAATCAAACTTCACCAGACCGATTTTTTCGACCCAGGTCATTTCATACTGAGTGACGATGCCGCCTTCCTTATCGACGAATAGCGGCAAGTGATCGACCAGCGGCAAATTCGACAGCACGACGCCGGCAGCGTGAGTCGAGGCATGACGCACCAAGCCCTCCAAACGCAGCGCATGGTCCATTAAGGTTTTCACGCGCACGTCGTTCTTCATCAACTCGCCGAGCCGCGGTTCCATCTTCATCGCCTCGCTTAGCGGATAATCGAAACCTTGCTTGGGCGGCGGAATCAGTTTGGCGATGGCATCGGCGTCGGCAAATGAGAAGCCCAAGGCCCGGCCGACGTCTTTGATGGCTGCCTTGGCTTTGAGCGTTCCGAAAGTGGCGATCTGTGCCACCCGGTCGGCGCCGTATTTGTCTTTGACGTATTGAATGACCTGCGCCCGACCACGGATGCAAAAATCGACGTCGATATCGGGCATGGATTTGCGTTCCGGATTGAGAAAACGCTCGAACAGCAAAACATGGCGAATCGGATCCAGGTCCGTAATGCGCATGGCGTAGGCCACCAGACTCCCTGCCGACGAACCGCGGCCAGGACCGACGGGTATACCATTTTGCTTAGCGTAATTGATAAAATCGGCAACGACCAGAAAGTAGCCGGGGAACTGCATGTCGATGATTACGCCCAGTTCGTACTCCAGGCGCTCGACATAAGTTTTGCGAACTTGCGGGTCAGTGACGCCTTCGAGACGTTCCTCCAGCCCTGTATGCGCGAGCTCGACCAAGTAGTCGTCAAGGCTGATCTCTTTGGGCGGCGTAAAGTTGGGGAAATGGTACTTACCGAACTCGATTTCCACATTGCAGCGCTCGGCGATTTCCAGCGTGCGTTCCACGGCCCCTGGACAAAACCCGAATCCCTGCGTCATCTCTTCGGCGGATTTTAAATAAAGTTCGTCGGTTTCGATCTTCAAGCGGTTATCGTCATCGAGGGTCTTACCGGTTTGCACACATAGCAAGACATCATGCGCATGATAGTCGGCGCGCTCGCCATAATGGCAATCGTTGGTCGCTACGACCGGTATCGATGTATCCTTGGCGAGCTCGACCAGCAGTCGATTGACTTTCTCTTGCTCGGCCAATTTGTTGTCTTGGATCTCAATGTAGTAGCGGTCACCGAATATCGACGCATACTGCTCGACGGCAAGTTTGGCTTTTTCATAGTTGCCGTAGTTGAGCGCCTGCGATACTTCGCCTTGGAGACACGCGCTCAGCGCAATCAGTCCGCCGTTTAATTGTCGCAGCACTTCCTTATCGATGCGCGGCTTATAGTAGAACCCTTCGATATACCCCAAGGACACCAGCTTGCACAGGTTGCGGTATCCGTCATTGTTCATGGCCAAGAGAATCAAATGGTTGTTATATTCTTTGGGCCCTTTATCGACACCTTTCTTATCGAAACGACTGGTCGGCGCGACGTAAATTTCGCAACCAATGATCGGTTTGATGCCGCGGCTCTTGGCCTCGCGATAAAATTCGATGGCACCGAACATGTTGCCATGATCGGTCATCGCCACCGCCGGCTGTTCGAGCGCCTTGATGCGCTCGAACATCTTATCGACCTTATTGGCGCCGTCTAAGAGACTGTATTCGGTGTGACAGTGTAGGTGAACGAATTTGCCTGGATCCATCGCGGTGGAAAAATTTCTATCACAATCGGACCGGCGCGACAAATCTCAGACGAGTTTTATGTCGGGAAAGTTATCCACAGTTCGCGGCCACAATCCGGCAGCGGCAAAATCTTCGACCACTCCGGCGAGAATATTGGCGAACTTGTAGTCGGACCGTTCAGCTGCCGCGATGGCCGCTAATCGCTGACCCTCATATAAAGTCAAGTCCGCAGCGTAACGGTCGATCTCGGCATAATAAATGAACTTG
>DATLCH010000378.1:0-5299 GCA_035526465.1 Candidatus Limnocylindrales bacterium
ATCGCAGTGGGCGCAATGGAGGTGGTTGCTGAACGGCTCGCAACGCCACTCTTCGTGCTGCAAGTACAAATTCAATCGGCCCTTGCCGTAGTGAAACGCTTGCTCCAAAGAATCGATAATGCGCTTTTTGTTGTCGGCGCGAAAAGCGAAACGGTCGACAACCACTTGCAGTGTTTGATTCTTAGCGGGAGGTCTTTCGATCTCGTCCAGCTCACAAATAGTCCGATCAAGCAGTAATCGGTGAAAGCCGGCCTGGCTAAGACCGTTGCGAACATCTTCCCAACTCACCGACGATGCGGCCAAGGGGAAGGTGACGACGACCGGTGCGGCTTCGGCCAGAGAATTGAGTTTTTGCATGACTGACGGCGCGCTGTCGCGTTCAACGACACGCTGGCAGCCGCGACAGTGAAGCACGGCGATCTTGGCGAACAAAAGTTTAAAATGATCATGCAGCTCGGTCATGGTGCCGACGGTAGAGCGCGAGGTGCGCACCGGCCGGCTCTGATCGATGGCAATGGTCGGCGGGATGCCCTCGATGCTCTCGACATCCGGCTTGTCCATACGATCGAGGAACTGCCGGGCGTAGGCGGAAAAACTTTCGACATAGCGGCGCTGGCCTTCGGCGTAGAGGATATCGAAGGCAAGCGTCGACTTGCCGGAACCGCTGACGCCAGTGACCACCGTGAGCTTGTTGAGCGGAATCTCGATATCGAGATTCTTCAGATTGTTCTGTTTAGCTCCGACTATGCGGATCGCTTTTCCGTTTATGGACATCGATGGCTATTGATTGGTTTCGCTCGCGACCGAGTAATGTCACGATTATTTCGTGGCTGGCCAATGCGTCACGCTTAATGTGTTTTGAGCACCGCGGAAACCGACCCGGTGCGGCGGTTTATGAACTCGAACTTCGCGCTGTTCGCCTCCTATTGTGGCGAAAAGATTTACGCAAGTACGCCCAAGCGAAGCTCAGCGCAGCCCGTGCCGCATCCCTGCTTATTGATAGTTGAATTGATCGGGCGCCAACCCCGTACGTCTATCATAGAGTCCCGACGAATCAAGGTCGATTTCCCGTGCTTTCATGGAGTTAACGTGTCTGTTAGTTTCAGCGCATGCGCATCAGCGAGATTTTCTACTCGATTCAGGGCGAGGGCCGCTTAATCGGCGTGCCTTCGGTGTTTGTCCGCACCAGCGGCTGTAATTTGCGCTGCCGTTGGTGCGACACGCCTTACACATCGTGGAAACCTGAGGGCAAAAGCTGGAGCATCAAAAACATCCTGTGTGAAGTTGCCAGATATCCAACCCGCCATGTGGTTATCACCGGTGGTGAACCCTTGCTGGCGCCGGACATCCAAGACTTAACGGTGCAGCTTAAACAACGCGGCGCGCATATCACCGTCGAGACCGCGGCGACGATCTTCAAACCGCTGGCCGGAGATTTAATTTCGTTGAGTCCTAAGCTCGCCAATTCGACGCCATGGCAAAGAAGCAGGGGTGCGTTTGCCGCGATGCACGAAAGGCGCCGGCTCAATTACCAAGTCATGCAAAGCTTTATTGACAGGTACGACTACCAGCTAAAATTTGTCGTCGATCGAAAAAAAGATCTCGAAGAAGTGCGCGCTGTGATCGGGCAGTTACAAAACATCGATGTATCAAAGGTCATGCTGATGGCGCAGGGAATCAGGCACGAGGAACTGGTTCGCAAATCTCAATGGATTGTCGCGTCATGCCAGCAGTATGGTTTTAGTTATACCCCGCGCTTGCATATCCAGCTGTTCGGCAATCGCCGCGGCACGTGAATTCGTCGCCCGCATGCTGCTCCAACAGGTCATTGCCGATGACGCGTACGAAAGATCATGGTCAGGTTGTGCTTTAGTTCGTGGCGCTTTGCCGGTCGGTTGGTGGAACGCTGATGGATTTAGTTGTGACATGGGCTGGGGTACTTCGCACCGGTGGCGCGACTTGGTCGAGATTTTTGTTATCGAACTTGCTGATAATCGAGGGCGCCAGCAGTCTAAGCAAGTTCACCGGCAGACTGCTGGTAAAATGATAGTTGGCGGCTTCCTGTCCTTGGACAAACGCGGTGAGTACGCCGTAGTAACGCTCGCCGATGTAGAATACTAGGGTCGCTGTTCGGTTGGTCGCGCGCGAACTGATCACCCCGCCGCTGCGGTTGAAGGTCTCAAAACGATTGTCTCCGGAGCCGGTCTTACCGCCGACCGTGAGGACCGTGCCGTCAGCGAGTTTGAACACGCCGCTAAGTCTGCGTGCGGTTCCCTGTTCGACGACTTCGGCCATCGCTTTGCGCATGGTGTGGGCGATCTCCGGCGCGAGCACGGCTTCGCCTTGATTTTGCTGTTTTTCCAGAAGCGTTTCATAAGGTGTATTGCTGGCGAAATGGATTTTCGTCAGTGTCGTTGCCGGCCGGCGTATGCCGTCGTTGACCAGAATGCCGACCAGCTCCGCGAGCGCTGTCGGCCGGTCCGACGAGCTGCCGATGGCGGTGGCGTAGGTGGGCACCAATGATTTGAAGGGGAAACCGAGCCGTTGCCAATAGGGAGCCATGCGCAAAAACGCATCTTTTTCAATACGAATGCGCAAGCGATTCAATTGCGCGCGCTGATTGCGCGGGTTGAGCAGCCAGGCCGAGCCCAAGTGCCGTGCCTTCACGCTTTTGTGATACAGCGCTTCCCAAGTCAGCTCGCCATTTTTGCGATACTCACTGGCGCACCAGAGGTCGAGCGGGTGCATGCTGAGTAGATAAGCGTAATCGACCAAAGTCAATCGTGGGTTGTGGTAGGCGCGAAACAGTTTCGTGACATCAGTTTCGGCGCTTTTCGCTTCATGCTTTTCCAGCCAGGCGGTTAACGCTTCCTCGTCATTGCCGATTTTCCAGGCGAAAAACAAGACGGCGAGACGACGCTCGATATTGCGTTTAGTGCCGAGAATCCGTTTTACGATCTCGTCGGGTGTTTGTTTAGCGTAAGTCTGATAGGCCCGGCGCAAGGCGACGCGAGATTCCTCGTCGGCAATTTCCTGAAGCATCTGCCGGCGTGTTGGATTATCGGGATTATCGAGCACATCGTTGGCATCATACGCGAGTCGGGCACGGTGATAACTGACCAAGTCGCGCATCAGGCGAATGAACGCCAAGTTGTTGGAGTTGCGCAGGGCATCGCGCAGTTCGAAAATGCGCTCGTTTTCCTTCTTGTCGAAGTTCTCGAAATGGTGCAGTCCGCCGCCGGTGAAAAAAGCTTCATAGGGACTGCCGGAATATTTCCGTTGCATAGCTTTGTCAAGGAACGGCTGCAAGGCCATGGCGTTATCCGTCCGTAGGGTTTCCGCCGCCCATTTGGACAACGGATCGCGAGCGGCGTAGCCACGTTCTTGCAGCTCTTTCGGTTCCAGACCGGAGAGTTCCTTGTGCAGCTCGGCGACTAATTCTAAATAATGCGTCAGAGTGCGCAGCTTGGCGGTGCTGCCCAGTTCCAGCTTAACGCTTTTGTTGAAATCCAAAGAGGCGGCCAAATTGTCCGCCTGCACGCGCACCAGATTGCCCGTCGGTGTGGCCTCCACGAGCAGGAACGAATAAGTCATTTTTGATGGATCGTTGGATTCTAGAAGCCGCTCGCCGTCCAGACCATAGGCTTTAATGACTTCGCGTTGACCCAAGTGATTGAAAAAATCCGACACCCGCTTCTGCAAGGGTACATCAATGGTGCTGTCGACTTGCAGATGCAGGCGATTGAGATCGTAAAGGTTGTTCACGCCAAGCACCTCCATCATGCTGACGCGGATGGCGTTGGCGGCTTTATTCTTGATCGACGATGGCTGTGGCGGCAGCGGCGCGGTCGGCAGAAATTTAATCGGCGTTTCTTGTAGACGGGCGGCGAATTCCCAATCGATTATCCCTGCGCGAGCCATCAGGCGGGTAAATTGGTTGACCTTTTCTTCCAGCGAGGCCCGTTCGTCGACCAGGAACACTGTCGGCGCACGGACTGAAATCAACAAGGTCAGGGCATGTTTAAAGGCGTGCACCTTGGCCGGCGTGAATTTGTCAGATTTCAGATCCTTAACCGCGTCGCTCAAACGAATGCCAAACCAGGCGTAGAGACCTTCGCCAAGACCGTGGATTTCGCCGTAGGCCGGCGCGGCAGCCAGGGGTACGGTATTCAAATAATCGACGATGATCCGTTCGCGCCAAGCGCGCGTGTTGGGACCTTCTTGATAGGCTTTTAAACTAGCGCCGATGATCTGGCGCAGCTTCTCAAAAGGATCGTCGGTGCGGCCATGGGGTGAATGGCGAAATTTTTCCAGCTGCACCGCCAGGGTGCTGCCGCCTTGGACAGAAACCGGTAGTTGAAGCTTCGATCCCAGATAGTAAAGCGCCGCTTTGAACGAGCGGTCCCACTCGATCACAGGATTTTGCCAGGGTGTTGCGGGCCGGTCGAGATCACGGTTCTCTAAAAACAAAAGCGTTTTGACCAGGAGCGATGGGATGTCGTCGATCTTGCCGAAGACAAAGTCGGCCTGGGCGTAGCGAAACAGTTGCACTCCGTCGGCGCCTCTGATTTCCAAGCCGGCACCCGGCCCTTCCCGGTAGGGCGGCGAAACGCCGCGCTCCAGGAGGGTAAGCATGGTCTCCGACTGACGGGTTTGTTTGGTTACCTGGTAGCCTTGAGATTGCAGGCGAGTTTGTAATCCCGGCAGCTTGGAATACCCGCGTCGCTCGTCAAAAGGCGCGGCACGGGGGAAAATGATTTCCCGGCTTGGGCCATCCTTCAGCGTATAAGAAAGTCGCTTGTTGGTGCTGGTGAAAAACCAAGATTGCAGGACGGAAGTTTGGATCTCGACAAATAGGCAGGCGGCAAGGATTGCCATGGCGGCCAGCCACCAGAGCCACACTTTGAGTCGCTTGAAATTGACGAAGAACAACAACCGACCTGCCAGCGACGGCCCCGGCAACAACTCGGTGGGAAGGGATTTTCCGCTCATTGAAGTATGCAGCCGATGATATCACAAGTTTTGTGAAAATGCTTAGAGGGTGCTCAGGAACCAAGACTGCCACAGCTCGGGAGATCCTGAAATGGAGGCAGGCGGAAAGGTTGTGCCGTCGGAACAGATTGATGAGGTCGCCTCACCCGCACGGATGCAACGATGGCACGATTTGACGCAGAGTTGCAGGGAGCTGTACTAGGAGTATGCAGACCGGTAGCAATCGGCGCAGCGCACCGGGAAGCTAACTTACGTTAGGCACCGACGGCGGGAAATGCCGCAAAGATGAGCGGCTCATTAAATATTG
>DATLCH010000380.1:0-4454 GCA_035526465.1 Candidatus Limnocylindrales bacterium
GGTTTTGGGGACAACTTATCTGGAAACTTCGGTCAACGGCGATGATCCCAAGCCGCGCGGTAATCATTATGCTTTGGCCGCGCCGCACGGGGTTTACCGCTGCCAGGGCGACGACCGCTGGTGTGTGATTTCCGTGCGCGACGACGTCGAATGGCGGAATTTCTGCCGAGTCATTGGACGCGTCGAACTGATGAGCGATAGCCGGTTTACCTCGCTTCAGTCACGCATCGACAACCGAGCTGCGCTCGATGGCATCGTCAGCGCCTGGACTATGGCGCGCACGGCGGAAGAAGTCATGACCGAGTGCCAATCGGCGGGCGTACCGGCCAGCGTCGTGCAAACCGGTGCCGATTTGCTGAAAGACCCGCAACTGCGCCACCGTAATTATTTCTCGGCGTTTCCCGAATCGCTGATCGGGCCGTTCGAAATCCCGCGCAGCGGCTTTGTCTTCAACGGCATGGCGGAAGATCCGCTTGAGTTGCCGGCGCGTTTTGGCTCGGATAATGACCAAATCCTCGGCGAGCTGTTGGGCTATGACCAGGCCACCATCGACCAGTGGCGCGAGGAAGAAGTGCTGACTTAACGGCTGTTCAAAACGTTCAAGCCGTTCAAAAAGTTAGATCGTTTAGGCCCGACACGGTTGCGTGATACTTTCTCGCTGATGCGTTAAGGGAGAAAACGATGGCCTTACCACTTTCTCCGATGCTCGCGATTCTCTTTTTAGTTTTTTTAACACCCGACACTTGCGCTCAGGAGCGCGTCAAGCTGCGCATCAGTTCGGCGGCCAAGACGCTTGGTTACGGGCCGCTGTGGATCGCCTCGCGCATGGGATTTTTCGACCGGCAAGGCTTGGATGTCGATCTCGTGGTGATTCGCGCTTCGGATATTGGCATACAGGCGCTCGCTGGCGGCTCCCTCGAGATAGCCGGCAGCTCGGCCGATGCGCCCATCGCCGCGGTTGAAAAGGGCCTCGATCTGGTGATCGTTGGCGGGATCATCAACGGTTTGACTCAGTCGATCATGGCGGCAAAGAAATTTAAAACCTACAACGATTTGCGCGGCGCGACGTTTGGCGCCATCAGTCTGACGTCCGGTGTGACCTTTGCGTTGCGCCAGGTGCTTAAGCTCAAGGGACTAGAGTATCCGCGCGATTACAAACTGCTCGTCATCGGCGGCACGCCGCAGACCTATGCGGCTTTGGTCGCTGGCTCGATCGATGCAGCGGCGCTGTCGCTGCCCGTCAACTACGCAGCGGAAGAGCAGGGTTTCAACGAGATCGGCCGCTTCGTCGACATCATGCCAAATTACCAACTCGCGGCGCTGTCCGTCCAGCGCTCGTGGGGTGAGAAACATCGCCCCGTGCTGGTGCGCGTCATGCGCGCCATGGCACAAACAATGCGGTGGATTCACCAGAACAAAGAGCCAGCGGCCAACTATCTCGCCAAGGAAATGAATTTGAAACCCGACCACGCCCGGCGCGGTTGGGAGTTCTACACGACGACCAAAATGTGGCATCCCGACGGTGATCTCAATCTCGAAGGACTGCAAAATGTCACGCAAATATTCTGGGAACAGAGCCAGGCGAAAGGCGCAGTGCCGAACGCGGCGAAATACGTCGATCAGAGTTATTTGCGCGCGGCTTTGAAATAGATTTATGAAGGCACCACGCAGCAGGCACCCGGCAACTAGAACGCCTTATCCCTACTGCTACTGTTTTACTTATCTCTTGAATATTTTACCCGGTGACCCTAAAGTTGAAAATCATGTGCGCTGGACCTTCCTAGAGTGACACATCCACCGAAGATACTTAAAACCGCACGTTTACGACTCAGAAAAGCCAAACTATCGGATGCCGAGGCGATTTTTCGCGAGTACGCGAAGGATCCCGAAGTAACCAAGTACGTCAGCTGGCGCGCTCATCGAAATGTTGAGGAGACGCGCGAATACATGCGCATGTGTTCGATGGCCTGGGACATCGGCAGAGCATTTCATTGGGTGATCGAGACTCAAGAAGGCAAGCAGGTTATCGGCATGATGATTGCCAGAGTGAATGCCGAAAAATGGGAATTGGGCTTTGTCTTGGCGCGGGCGTATTGGGGGCGCGGTTACATGACCGAAGCGGTCAAAGGTCTGATCGCCTGGGCGCTCAAGCAGCAAGAAATTTTTCGCGTCTGGGCAGTGTGCGACATCGACAACAAGGCCTCGGCACGGGTGATGGAAAAGGCCGGCATGCGCCGCGAAGGGACTCTCAATCGCTGGTCGGTGCATCCTAACATCAGTCCCGAGCCGCGCGATTCCTATTGCTACGCGATCACCAAATAGAACCGTAAAACTTGCAGTGCTGGAGTTTTGAAGGGTTGGCCATAGCAACGCGATCCGGAGGTTTTTATGACTGGTCGATGGTGGTGCTTGCTTCTGAGCTTCGTCCCAATCATTGGGAATTATTCGTCTTACGCTGCCAGCGATTCCGTCGGTGCCTTGGAAAAAAGCGAAATCGTTGTCGCTTACCCGCAGGCAAGCGGGGTCTTTACGCCGTTGTTTGTTGCCAACGAGGCCGGGCTTTTCAAGAAGTACGGACTCAACGTTAAACTCCAACAGCTCAATCCGCAGCTCTCGGTTCAATCCGTCGTTTCCGGCTCCGCCGATATGTCGGTGGCGGCAGGGGATCTCGTCAACGCTTCGTTGCAGGGCGCCAAGATCAAACTGGTTGGCAGCTCCATGTCACAACTGGTCTTTCAGCTCTGGGCGGCAAAAGAAATCACCCAGGTGCAGCAGCTCAAGGGCAAGACGCTGGCGGGAACGACGCCGCGTTCCGTGTTAGAGATCGCCACCCGAGAAGCGCTCAAGCGCCAGGGTTTGAATTTCGATATCGACTACAAGCTCATCTATATGCAGAGCGTGCCGGCGGTCTTGACGGCGGTCTCGAGCGGTAAAGCGGCGGCGGGCGCATTGTCTGCGCCGACGACACTGAAAGCCAAAGACGCCGGTCTGAATATGCTGATCGACATCGCCAAAGCGAATATTCCCGGGCTGCCTTTGGCGTATGGCTTCACCGAGCAATTCATCAAACAAAATCCCAACACGATTTCAGCGTTTCTGAAAGGCATCGCCGAAGCGGTAGCGCGGACCAAAAGCGATCCGGCGATGGCAAAGCGCGCCATCGGCAAGTTCACGCAGACCGAGGATGCCCAGGTAATCGACGATACTTACGATTTCTACGCGCCTTATTTTGTCACTCATCTGGCTCTGCGGCCGGAGCAGCTCTCCACTTGGTTTGGTTACCTCGACGAGAAAGAATATCCCGCGGCGGCCAAGGCCAACCCAAAAGATTTCTACGATAACTCTTTTGTCGAGGCGTTGGAGAAGGCAGGGTTCTTTCAAAAACTCGCACAGTCGAAGTGACTGCGGGCTCACCGTTCATGCAGCTGCGGTGAAAATATGTGTCGGGACAGCCAGTCCTTATTCGTCATACCGGCGTAAGCCGGTATCCAGGGGCGGCGGATAGTGCGGCCTGCGTTAAAGATGGATTCCGGCGTGCGCCGGAATGACGGATTTAATACTATCGGACGTGAGCGTAAGGCGCGTCGTCTCGACGAGGTAAATATGTTTAAGAATTTCACGGTCTCAGTTGCTTTTTTATTTCTCGTTTTATCGGCCCATCCGATTTTCGCTCAAGAGCGCGTCCGCGTCGGCTGGGCGGCGATGACGGCATCGCACACGCCGTTGTGGGTGGCGCAGGAACGCGGCTTGTTTACCAAGCACGGCTTGATTGTCGAGCCGATTTTCTTTGGCGCCGGGCCGCCGGCGATGCAGGCGCTGGTGGCCGGTGATTTGGATATTGTCATTACTTCGGCGCCCAATGTGGTCAATCCACGCTTGGGCGGCGCCGATCTGGTGATGATCCTGTCGATCATCCCGACTTTCATCGACCATATTATCAGCGCCGCGAATATCACGACAGTCGAACAGCTACGCGGCAAGACCGGGTCGGTCAATCGCGCCGGCAGCATTTCCGACATGGGGATGAAGCTTTCACTCAAACGCTTAGGCATCGATCCGGATAAGGACGTCAAGATCGTACCCGCCGGCGGTAATCCCGAACGATTGGCGTCGATCTCAAGAGGGCTGACGCAGTTTACGATTATGAACGAACCATTTATCAAAGAAGCCGAACGGCTTGGCTTGCGCGATCTGGTCAATATGGCGACCTTAAAGATTCCGCTCCATGGCAACGGCGTCGTCGTTCGCGAGGCAACCATCAAGTCCCGGCGTCCGATGGTGAGCCGGTTTGCCCGGGCGATCACCGAAGCGCTGCACTTGGTCAAAGCGGATAAGGAAGGCACCAAGGCGGTCATCGGTAAATATACCCGGTTAACGGACCCCGAAGGATTAGAACGAACCTATCGCAATTACACTTCGGTATTGCTTGACGCGCCCTATCCGGATCCCGCCGG
>DATLCH010000382.1:0-8641 GCA_035526465.1 Candidatus Limnocylindrales bacterium
ATGGCTAATGAGCGCGTGATCGGGTACGACGGCAGAATCTCCGCCGCGAAATCGCAGCTGGAAGTCTTTGTCATTCATACCGACGAAGAGGCAATCGTCGCGCAGGAAACCACACGGCTGATAAGAGCTACTGCGGCAAAACTTTAGAAATTTTTCGCGTTGATCGCGCACCCTGGAAGTCACCGTCGGTTATGCGCGATACCGTGACGTCACGCCTCCAAATTCGCAATCCTGCCAAGTCGACGACGAAGCCAAAGCCCGAAGCCAGATACTGTCCTTCGCCGGAAATGTTTTTCTATGAACGCGTGTCTAAGGTTTAGATAGACTCGGCGAATGGCAAGAAAGATCTCAGCCGCGTTTGGCGTCTCGGTTGGTGTATCGAGCGCAACTGCTGCATAGGGAGGCAAAGCGAAAAGTGGCTGATCAGATGCCGCAGGCCTTCGCAGGCTTGCGCATGGTTTTTTTCAAGGGAGGGCTAGACCATTAAGTAGCTGCGCAAAATATTGCGCAGCATGGGAAACTGCAGCGGCTTGTAAAGAACCTCGGCAGCACCGGCGACACGAGCGCGCTCAACGCGCTCTTCGATGTTGCACGCCGTGGTCCACCCGGTGTTGATGACGACGGGAATATTACGAGTGCTCCGATTCGACTTGAGCCGCACAGTTACGTCGTCGCCATTTAATCCCGGTAACTGGACTTCCATCATTATTAGATCCGGTCGAATGCTGCCGGCCTTATCGATGGCCTCCTGCCCCGTGACACCTTCAAAGACATCATGACCCAAGCCTTTGAGAAACGTGCCGAGAGAGCTGCGAAATGCGTCATTACGATCGACAATCAATACTTTTTTGTTGGTGCGCTGCATCAACGGCGACTGGTGCACGAAAGGTGCCACCGTCTATCGCCTCCGTCCGTAAGCAGTTTTTGTCGCGCCGTTGCCTTCCAGAGATAACTGACTAAGCAGTTGTGTGATGTCTGATTTGATCTGAAAAGTAGAAACTTCTTTCTACCGGTTAATTTTACCCGGTCCAGGCAAGACGCAATGGCGATGCGAGATAACGCCTCAAATCAACAAATAGTGATTTGACAAGCCTCGTTAAGGGTGGATAATCATTTCCTGGTTAACTTAAAGGGGCAACGAGGAGATGTTTATGAACCGTTTCGTTTCAACGCCTGTGGCTGCCGTTCTATTATCGTTTGTTATTGGTTGTGCCGGTGTCACACGGAACCCCCCTGAGGTTGCCAGTCAGGAGGTAGCGAGAGGGGAGTATTGCCACAAGAAATTGCCGGCCGTGGGTCCGGCGGCGCCGACCATGGTACAGCCGGCAGCTGGGGACATAATCGACTATTATGGTCCCTGTGACGGCCCATCGCTCACCGAGCAACGCCAGCATCAGAGACGATTCGAGTCGTTTCGTTTCGGCAGAGACTACATGGACGAAGGATAAGATCCTATTTACCAACCAAAGCGCTTGGACCCGTTGTTGGTTCGCTCGACCCCGCATGCTTGTCAGATCTCGGCCAATCACGTAACAAACAGCTATTCACGGCCGAAGGTCCCGGCGTAACAAGATTTTGAGATATTGCCAAATCAATGATTGCCGATGCGTCTGCGCCCGTTACTGTCAGCTCAAGAGCTGATAATCTTCCTGGTAAGCTCGTGAACCTTACCGGCAGTGCATACCTGCTGCCCGTAATGAGAGTCGATACAGGCTTGGCACAGGAGCTGCTTTTTACCGCGGTCTGGAGTCGGGTCGATGCCATATAAAGTTCTGATCATTGAAGACAACACCGATTGCCGCGAGCTGTTCGCGATGCTGGTGCGGCACTTGGGATGCGACGTTCTGCAGGCCCATGACGGCGAACTCGGCGTGCAAAAAGCCTTAAACGAGAAACCCGATTTGATCATCCTCGATATCGCCATGCCGAACATGAATGGCATGGAGGCGCTCTCGTGTTTGCGAGAGAGCGCGATAACCAAAAGCACACCGATTGTTGTCTACACGGCTTGGATTGGCGAGAACTATCGCGAAGCGGCGCTGAAATCGGGTGCCCACGAATTTATCACCAAGCCCATCTCGTTTGGCGAACTACAAAAAGTTTTGTTGCGTTACATTCCTGCACCGGTCAATTCCGCCGAGGCGCACTAGCCGCCACGTGATCCGTTCCCGCGTGTCTCGAGCCATCAATAGCGCCTTCCTTCGTGCTGTTTTTCCGTGCTAGCTTGACAAGCCTTCGGTCGATCAGCTAGGTCTACAAAAGTAGACCGCTGAATTAATTTATCACTCTCAGATCGGGTCTGGGCAGTTCTCATACGGTAGGCTTGGCACTGATAGTAGAGGAGGAGTAATCATGAAACCACAAGAATGGCGCCAACAATTGGGTGAATGCGTGCGCGATCTGTTCCGCTCCCCGGAGATGGAACAATTTTATAATGTGAAGTTGACGCAAAAGCGCGCGCAGATTTATCTTTTGCAACTTAGTCTGTACGTTCGCAAGCGGCGTGATTTTTGGCCGCAGGTGGCGGCGAACTGTCCAGAGTTCGAGGTCAAACAGCGCATCATGTCGCACGAATATGAAGAGTTGATCGAGGACGAACATTCCAAACATGGCCATTTGGATCTAATCTTTCGTCAGGGCAAGGAAGTTGGCTTGAGCGTCGAGGATATTATGGATGCTGAGCCGCTGCCGACGACGACGTCGGCGGTTTACGCGTGGTGGTGGATTGCTCGTACTCGCAGTTGGCAAGAATCGGTGGCGGCCTCCACAATCGCTGAGTGGACCAACGACGATCGCTTGCTCGGCGATCTTGGCGGCGGCAATTGCACCCGCCTCTACCAAAACTGGAAACGTGATCTCAATTTGTCTGACGCGCAAATGCCCAATTTCACGGCGCACAGCAAGGCGGACGTGAAGCATTCCGATATGTTTATCGATGTATTGGAAAAATACGTCGTGCCTGGCCGCGAGCAAGACGTTCTCAGGACCGCGAAGGAGTCGATGGACATTCATCGCGCTTATTTCGGCGGCATGGCGCAAGCGATGGAGAAAACTAATTGAGCTTGGAGCCGCAATGAAGCTCGAAGAACTCGATAGCCAACTTGAAAAGAACCAGCTTTCTGGATTCTGGCGCACACGTGTGCCTTCGCACGCGGCTGAGGCTCCCTATCTTTGGAAGTGGGAGCCGCTACTTGACGGGTTGCTCAAGGCAAGCGAGACCATCGGCATCGACCAGGCAGAGCGGCGCGCTATTCGTTTGGTAAGCCCGCATCTGCCGATTAAATCGACATCTCATACGCTCCAGATTACCTTCTCGATCGTCAATCCCGGCGAAATCGCCAAAGCGCATCGCCATAACATGGCGGCGATCCGGTTCGTCGTTCAGGGCAAGGGTGCTTACACGGCGGTGAACGGCGAAAAGTTTTTCATGGAAGAGGGCGATCTGATCTTGACACCCAACTGGACTTGGCATGATCACCATAACGAGTCGGAGGACCCGATTATCTGGCTCGACGGTCTCGACGGGCCGCTGATCCAATCACTCAACGTTCTGTTCTTCGAAGATGCCGAAAAGCCGGAGCAAGAGATTACCAGGCAAACCGGCGAATCGCTTGCGCGGATGGGTTTTGCTCGGCCGACGAAGCAAGAAGAAATACACCGGCGCGGCGTGCCGTTTCGCTACTCGTTCAAGGATACTTACAAGGCGCTCCAGGCGATGGGACCCGCCGATCGCGATCCGTACGACGGCATCTTGCTGCGCTACATCAATCCGGCTACCGGTGGTTATACGTATCCGACGATGTCCTGTGAGATTCAGCTCTTCAAAGCCAAGGAAACGACCAAGATGCACCGGCATACCAGTTCGGCGCTGTATCACGTTGTCCAAGGCCAAGGCCGCACTAAAGTCGGCGATACCTATTTGGATTGGCGCAAAGGCGACACGTTTGTGGTTCCGCTTTGGCAATGGCACGCCCACGAAAATCTTGGCAACGATGAAGCGGTTGTGTTTTCCTTGAGCGATCGACCGGTAATGGAATCACTGCAACTCTATCGCGAAGAAACTAGCATCTAGCTTTTACTTCCTTCCAACGCCGTTTTTTAGGGTCAATCATGGCAGCAACTGTAAAAATTCGCCTTGCAAGCCGCGCCTATGACGGTACCTTGCCGATCCTGCGCCGGCAATTGAGCATTGCCGGTTTTGATTTCGACGTAACCGAGACCGAGGATGTACCCGGTATGTTCGCCGGCATGTACAAAGGAGACTATGATGTCTCCGAAATGTCGCTCGGCGAATTGATCTCCTACACTTCGCGCGGCAAAGCCGAGTTTGTCGGCATCCCGGTGTTTCCGTCGCGAATGTTTCGCCATGGATTTATCTTCTGCCGAAAAGACTCGGGAATTAACCGGCCCGCCGATCTGAGCGGTCGCAAAATCGGATTTTTGCGTTGGGTGCAGACCGCGGCAATCTGGATGCGCGGTATGCTGATCGATGAATACGGCGTCTCGGCCAAGAATTCCCAATGGTATGTCGCTTCAATGCATCATTGGGACGATCACGATCCAGGGGCGACAGTGGTGCCGCGTGATGGCTCGGTTATTCGTTTGATCGAAAACAGCGGCAAGAATACTTCCGAGCGGGCGTGCCGGGCCTTGTTCGACAGTCAGGTCGATGCTCTTGGCGTTACCGAATCCCAATTGCCGACTCTGCTGGCAAACACCGATGTCAAAAGGCTGTTCGAAAATCCCCGGGAAGTGGAAGCGAGCTATTTCCGCAACTGCAAGATCCTACCGATCATGCACGTGCTGGCGGTGCAGAAGCAATTAATCGAGCGATACCCAGCATTACCGGAGCAGCTATTTCGCCTTTACAGTGACGCTAAACGTTGGGCGCAGCGCTGGCGCCGCGCGATCCCGAGTCTCGTCGAAGCTTGGCCCACTCATTACCTCAACGACGAACAGGAGATTTTCCAAACCGATCCATGGGCGTACGGCCTGGAAGCCAATCGCCATGTGCTGGAGAAATTTTTTGCCTATTGCCATGACCAAGGCATATCCGGCCGCAACATCGCCATCGAAGAGATATTTCATCCGAGTACGTTTAAGCTGAGCGAGTAATTTCGCCATCGATCCTGAAGGGAGTTCTCATGTCCACGGCGTCCGCAATCAACGCCAATGCGAATGGCAATATCGATCTGCGCGATTGGCTCAAGGAGGTGAAGCGGCTGGAACAATTGGAAACTGTATCGGGCGCCCATTGGGATTTAGAACTGGGCGCGCTGACCGAGATCATTCTCGAACGTATCGCCACGCCACCTGCGGTGATTTTCGACAATATCCCAGGTTCGGAACCGAATCGGAGGGTATTGGTCAACATGTTGGAAACGCTGGAGCGCACCGCGTTAACGTTAAATCTGCCATTGGATTTGAAGATCATTCCACTGATCGATGCTCTTCGCGGGCGGCTGCGGGCCATGCAGCCGATTCCAGCTAACGTCGTCAAGACTGGACCGGTGTTCGAAAATATCGCCCATGGCGACCAGATCGATCTGACTAAATTCCCTGTGCCGCGCTGGCATGCGGGGGACGGCGGGCGCTATCTCGGAACCGCTCATTTGGTTGTGACCCGTGATCCGGAAACCGCTGTCGAGAATATCGGCTGCTATCGGGTCATGTTGCAGGACAAGGATAAAGTCGGTCTGTACATCTCGCCCGGCAAGCATGGCAAGATTCACTACGAGAAGGCCATGAAGGCCGGCAAAAATTTTCCGGTGGTGATGGCATTCGGACAACATCCTTTGCTCTACATCGCCGCCTCGCAGGCAGTGCCTTTCGGGGTGAGCGAGTATGATTGGGCCGGCGGACTCATCGGACAGCCGGTGGACGTGATCGAGGGCCCGGTAACCGGTTTACGATTCCCAGCGAATTCCGAGATCGTCATTGAAGGTGAGATCGTTCCCGGTGAGTCGATGCAGGAAGGTCCTTTCGGTGAGTGGCCCGGATATTATGCCAGCGCCCGGCGCGCCGAGCCGTTCGTGCGTGTCAAGGCGCTCTACCATCGCAACGATCCCATCATTACCGGTGCCGCACCTTTCAAACCGACAATTCACGGAATGTATCGCTCATGTCTGCGCGCTGCGACTGTGTGGAACGGCATGGAGCAAGCCGGTGTTCCCGACATCAAAGGCGTCTATTTGCCGCCGCCGGCGCAGCGCTTTATGATTGTCGTCGCTATCACTCAGCGTTATCCAGGACATGCCAAGCAAGCTGCCCTGGTGGCCAGTCAATGCCACGCTGGCGCTTACCTCGGCCGTTACGTGATCGTCGTCGACGACGACATCGACATTACCAGTACGGATGAAGTGATGTGGGCAATCTGCACTCGCACCGATCCGGCAACGTCGGTTGACCTGCTGCGACGCTGTTGGAGCGGTCCGCTCGATCCAATCATTCAACCGGGCCAGAAGGGTTTTAACTCGCGCATGATCATCGAGGCGGTAAGGCCGTGGGAGTGGCGCGACAAATTCCCCGCTACCAGTGCTATCACCGAGGAGACGCGTCACCAGTATGCGTCAAAATGGCAGAACCATCTCGCACAGCTTCAGGCGCGCCATACGCAGGCGCGCTATCGCGGCGACTGAGGTGACAATTCAGTACGCTGCGACCGTTGCTCAGTGCCTCCAAGTGCTGCGCGACTGACGTTGGTAAAGGGACCTTTCGTTGATTCTGTCCGAGTGCCAATTCTGGTTTTCCCTTACGGTAAATGACGCTGGGACTGGGCGAAAAGCGCATTGATTGAGCAATATTGTCCATGATTGCTGAACCCGCCTGACCTGTCTCGGCAATCGCCGTGTTGGGGAAGTCTTTGGAAATATCAGGCTTTATCCGCCGTCCGCAGTGTCAATTGGCAATTGGCATGACTCGTGCTGATGCTAACCCCGACTAAAGTTCCGAACGGATTCTGACAAATAAAAGGAGATACTAGTGATGGAAGAAATCATGACACCCTCGGAAGTGGCTTCGCTGCTGAAGATTCATCTCAAGACGGTATACAAGCTTGCCGAAAAGGGCATTATTCCTGGTAACCGCATCGGCCGCAGCTGGCGCTTTAGCCGTGGTGATGTGTTGGAATTAGTGTCGACGAAGTCGATTAACCTGTCCGAGCCGAGCGACGGCGATTTGAAAATCGCTGCAAACGGTAAATAATTTCTTCGAGTTCAGCGTGCGAGTTCGCTCGATGAATCACGATCCAATCCGGTTCTCGGAAGAACGCAATAAGATGTTGGAACAAATCAGCAGCATTAAATCTACGCTTGTTTCGTTTCACGGCGATCCGCCATCCATGGCGGCTTTGAACTCCGCCACGAATTCTTCTCCTGACGCAACGTTGATGGATCTTCAATACCAGCGGCTTATGCAAGCGCTGCGAGAAATGCAGGCACAGATCGACCAACGCGTGCGTCCCGCCGTGCAATTGATGGTACAAAACGAAATCGATTACTTGCGCGCTCAGTCCGAGGAAAAAATAGCGGCGTTAAAGGATTGTCTCAGCCAAATAGATCAGAGTATTTTGCAGTGCTTGGCAGGTCTAGACGAATATCAGAAATGTTATGTGGACCTTGCAATGCTCAACACGAAATTGACAGACCTTGGCGTCTCGCCTGAACCACTCCCCGAAAATATTCCGCTCGATCAATTGAGCGAAACCATCAGCGCCCGGATAGCCAATCTAAGTCGGTACTAGGTTTCACAATCTCCGGTGCCGCGCAAATCTTTCCCTGTGCAGCCCGTGTGGCACCTTACGATATGCTAGCAGTAGATTGCGGCAATCAATTCTGAACGTTGGTGCGCCCGACAGGAATCGAACCTGTACTTAAGGCTTCGGAGGCCTTCGTGATATCCTTTTCACTACGGGCGCGTGGAAAATTTTCTATCATCGGGTCGGCGGTCAGTCAACGCGAAGGTCTCATGGCAGCTGCGATGCGCGCCATTCGCGCGTGAATGAGGCGTTTGTCGTCAGACTTTCTCTGCCAGTAATTTCGTAGCGCTCGCAGCGAAAATCGCTGAGCATCCCGCCTGCTTCGGTGACGATCAAATTTTCCGGAACCAAATCCCAAGGCTTCGTTTCAATTCCCCATGATTTTCGATACGACCCATCCGACATAGCCCAAGTTAGGGCTACGGAGCAGTTGGATGCCGTGGCAGCGGATCAAAAAACTGTGAAGTAACTCAGATATTAATCCGCGTTGATCAAATAATTCACGGCGGAACAGCGGCTGCCCTGGCCATTGAGCGTTCGCCGTGATCTTTGATCGCCTGAAGATTCAAGATTACCGTGTTCGCATTGGCGGTCGGTATGGGTCATAACATCGATCGCGCCTTTGTAGGCTATGGTCGTCGGTCCTGTCGGTTGGGGCGAATGTTCTTACCGCCGCGCCGGCCGCTTCTGGCACGACGTCGGCGATAGAAGATTGCGTCATGGTCACCGGAGTTTCGCAATTATCAGGCAGCTATGTTAGCTAATGGCGCGTGAAGATTCGAGCGCCGGCGAAAATCAATTTGAGGTTGCGCATCGTCGGCAAACGCGCCGATGGCTATCACGAGCTCGACACGATTATGGTGCCAGTGTCGCTCTACGATATTA
>DATLCH010000383.1:0-3406 GCA_035526465.1 Candidatus Limnocylindrales bacterium
GGGGGAGAACATCAAATATCCCATGCTCACGGGCATCTATGCCGAGGCCTTAATGCACGGCGACCCGGCGGCGCGAAAGCGCATCCGCGATGCGGTACGGCTGGCCGATCTCATGGCGCAGCACTCGCATACACTTTCGGAGATTCATTTCGAGGCGGCGGATCGCTTGGTGGTCTATCCGACGAAATTCCCGGTGGCGTGGCGTTTGGGTTGGGGTGATTGGGAGGAGAAGATCGCCCGCTTGGAGCGCTTGCTGGAATTATGGAAGGGCAATGAGACACGGCTGGCGTCGCTGGATGTGAGTTTTCGCGACCAAGTCGTGGCACGGGTGCGAGGAAAAAGATCAGAGGGGCCGGATATACTTACCGGTAGATAGAAGGTTATGGCGAAGAAAAATAGCATAGTTGTTGGCCTGGATATCGGAACGTCGAAGGTGTGCGCCGTTGTCGGCGAGATGACCGAGCGCGGTGTCGACATTATCGGCGTCGGCACCCATTCGTCGTCTGGATTGCGCAAAGGCGTCGTCATCAACATCGAGAGTACGGTCACTTCAATCAAACGGGCCGTGGAAGAAGCGGCATTGATGGCCGGCTGCGAGATTCACACGGTGTTCGCAGCTATTTCCGGCGGTCATATCAAATCTTTCAATAGCCACGGTATCGTCGCAGTAAAGAATAAAGAGGTGGCGCAACGCGATCTCGATCGGGTGATCGATGCTGCCAAAGCCGTGGCGATCCCGATGGACCGTGAAGTGCTCCATGTCTTGCCGCAGGATTACATCATCGACGAGCAGGACGGCATCAGAGAACCGCTGGGCATGTCCGGTGTCCGTCTGGAAGCTAAAGTGCATGTAGTGACCGGTGCGGTAACGTCGGTGCAGAACATCGTCAAGTGCTGCAATCGTAGCGGTCTCAATGTGGCGGAAATTGTGCTCTCGCCGTTAGCCGCCGCCGAGGCTGTGCTCACTGACGAAGAACGCGAGTTGGGCGTGGTCCTAGTCGATATGGGCGGCGGCACCACCGATATCACGTTGTGCCACGAGGGTACGGTGAAGCACTCGGCGATACTCGGAATCGGCGGCAACCATGTAACCAACGATATCGCAGCCGGTTTGCGGACGCCGTTCAGCGATGCCGAGCGCATCAAGCAGCGTTATGGCTTCGCCAAAGCAGCGATGGCGATGGATGAGGAGCGGGTCGAAGTTCCTAGTATTGCCGGTAAAGAAGCGGGAACGGTGTCGCGGCAAATACTTTGCGAGATCATTGAACCGCGTCTGGACGAGATCTTCGAACTGGTCCAAAAGGAAATTGCTAAATCTGGATTCGATGGTTCGTTGGCATCGGGCATCGTCGTCACTGGCGGTTCGATGTTACTACCCGGCACCGTCGAGATGGCCGAGCGCGCTTTTGGCTTGCCAGTGCGCCTGGGCGTACCGACCCAGGTCGGCGGGCTGGTCGATGTCATCGCGAATCCGATTTACGCCACCGCTGTTGGGCTCGTGTTGCATGGGATGAAAGGTCAGGAGCGCGGTGTGGCGCGCCCGCGCGACGATAAAATGCTCGCCAAGGTAAAGCATCGCATGTCGGATTGGCTTAGTGAGTTTTTTTAAAATTAACAATTTTCAAGTTTAGTTGGAGGAGGAGAGAATATGTTTGAAATAGTTGAGCGGCAAAACAGCTTGACCGCGCGAATCAAGGTCATCGGTATCGGTGGTGGCGGTGGCAACGCGGTCAACACCATGATCGGCTCCAAACTGACCGGTGTCGATTTCATGGTGGCGAACACGGATGCGCAATCTTTGGAAGCGAGCCAGGCGCCGGTTCGGGTACAACTGGGCGGCTTGGTGACCAAGGGTCTCGGCGCAGGCGCCAATCCGGAGATTGGTCGGCGCGCGGCATTAGAGGATCAAGAGCAGATCCGGGAGTACTTGGAAGGCTCCGACATGATCTTTATCACCGCCGGCATGGGCGGTGGCACCGGAACCGGCGGTGCGCCTGTGGTTGCGCGCATCGCTCGTGAAGTCGGCGCCCTTACCGTCGGCGTGGTGACCAAACCTTTTATCTTCGAAGGCAAGAAGCGCCAACGCCAAGCGGAAGAAGGGATTGAGGAGCTTAAGCAGAGCGTTGATACCTTGATCGTCATTCCGAATCAGCGCTTGCTCAGCATTGCGGCTAAGACGACGACCATGATCGAAGCATTTCACAAAGCCGACGACGTCTTGTTGCAAGCGGTACGCGGCATTTCGGATTTGATCATTACGCCGGGCCTGATCAATCTCGACTTTGCCGATGTGCGCACGGTTATGGCTGAGATGGGCTTGGCGCTCATGGGCGCGGCTTCGGCGAGCGGCGAGAACCGCGCCATCGAAGCGGCGCAAAAGGCGATTTCCAGCCCATTGCTCGAAGACATCTCGATTCAGGGCGCGCGCGGTGTGTTGATCAATATCACCGGCGGGCCGGATCTCTGCCTGCACGAGGTCAACGAAGCGGCATCGATGATTCAAGAAGAAGCTCATGACGATGCCAATATCATATTTGGCGCGGTCATCGATGAGACCATGGCCGACGAGATCCGTATCACGGTTATTGCAACCGGCTTCGGGGAAGAAAAAGAAGAAAGAAAAACCGCGCCCGTGCAAGTGCAGGTTCCCGCGGCGGCAACCATTGCGAACATCACGAGTGCCATGCCGAAGAACAAAAAAGTGGTTCACCTCGGTACGATTATCGATGATCTCGACGCACCGACTTGGCAACGCAAAAAGCCGGGCAGCGAGGATCTCGAGACGGTGACACTCAACAAGAACAGTTTTTCGATGGGCGCCGGCCAAGAAGACGACGACAAGTACGATATTCCGACGTTCCTAAGACGACAGATGGATTAGCCATCCGGTTAAACGCTCCTCCGAGGTGTGCCGTTCGTCCACCGTACCCGCTGCGGACGAACGGCAGATACCTGACTGGGAGGGAAATTGGATTGCCGGCGCTTCGCCCGCGCTGCTGCTGCAGGGTAGCCGTGCGCGGAATATCGGGCTCGTCTACCTGGGCTTGGTTGATCGCTACCCGCCGTTGGCGGCATTAGGTGCCAGGGAAAAAGCTCGGTTAGATGGCGAAATCCTGAAAAGTTGCGCCACGACTTTGTCGATGGCGGCTATCTTCCAGAAGAGAAGAAATGCACGGATCGGAGATGGATAGCTTTGCTGCTCGCCACCCAGGCATAGCGGCACTATTTCGAGACTCGCAATCGCTGTTCGCGACGAAACCTTTCTAGGGCGAGCGAAATCAATCGATCGATTAGTTTATTATAGGGAATCCCCGAGGCCTCCCACATCTTCGGATACATGCTGATCCTGGTGAAGCCGGGAATGGTGTTGATCTCGTTGACCACCACCCGGCCATTTGCTTGGACG
>DATLCH010000001.1:0-7156 GCA_035526465.1 Candidatus Limnocylindrales bacterium
TCAGTTAATTTCAGCCGGTGAAGATTTAAGGAGAACCAACGATGAAGAACCTGAATTTGAACGAAGCTTCGGCTTATTCGGCGAAGAGTCCCTACGAAATTTATCAGGAGTGGGAAGGAATTCCAGTGGAAAGGGGATTCATCGTGCCGGATTTATTGGCACTTGAGTTGGGCGATTGGCAGCGCAGCGGCGGCAAGGCAGCGTTCGTCAATCAGGACGGCGCCGGTGGTATGTGCGACGCTATGGTCGAAGAGATTCCTGCCGGCGGCCAACTCAAACCGCAGCGGCATATGTATGAAAAGGCGGTTTTCATTCTGCAGGGCCAGGGCGCAACGACGATTTGGAACGAAGGCGGCAAAAAGCACACGTTGGAGTGGCAGCGCGGCAGTCTCTTTTCGACGCCGCTCAATGCCTGGCATCAACACTTCAATGCCCAGGGCAGCGAGCCGGTGCGAATGGTTTCGCTCACCGATGCTCCGGTCATCATCAATCGTTACCGCAATCTCGACTATATTTTTAACAACAACTTCACTTTTAGCGATCGCTACGAAGGTGGCGCCGATGCGTGGAACGGCGCCGGCGGACGTTACCTGGGTTCGGACATCAAGCGCGGCCGTGTTTGGGAGTCCAACTTTATCGCCGACCTGTGGGCATTCGAACCGAAGGACTACAAAGAGCGCGGCGGCGATAACCGCACCACTCTTTTCGAGTTTGTCGACAACACGATGAGCGCGCATCTGTCGGAATTTCCTGTCGGCAAATACAAGAAAGCGCATCGCCATGGCGCCGGCGCGCATATCGTCATGTTAACCGGATCAGGCTACTCGTATCTTTGGCCGGAAGGCGAGTACGGCAGCAAGCGGCGTGTCGAGTGGGGCCGGATGAGCATGTTCACCCCGCCCATGCAGTGGTGGCACCAGCATTTTAATCCTGGCGCCGAGCCGGCGCGGTATCTAGCTCTCAAGCCTTGGGGTTTTAAATTCAAAGTCGAAGACCTCAAGGATACCGGCGAGGACGTTAAGAACGGCGGAGCGCAGATTGAATATCAAGACCAGAATCCCGAGGTTCATCAAATATTTCTCAGCGAATGCAAAAAACGCGGCGCCGAACCGCGCATGCCGATGTTCGATAAGTAGGCTGCGCGGCGTTATTTTTGCTGAGGGGAAAAAGCCGGTCCAGCCGCGTCAGGCTCTCCGAATCGGCGTTTTTTCTCGACAGGGCATTCCCGTCATGGTAAAAATAACAAAGTTGACAGCCACTCGTCGTAATGCCGCTCAATAGAAACTCCGCCGGATCGGCACCAAAAAGCAGCGCGGGCTTCACCCTGCTGGAACTCCTCATCGTTATTGCGGTGCTGGGGATCTTGGCCGCCATCGCGATTCAGAATGTTGCTCTTTATCGGGCGCGCAGCGTCGATGCCTCCATGCGATCCGATCTGCGCAACGCGGCAATGGCGATGGAAAGCTATTACGGAGAGTTTCTCGCGTATCCGAGCAGTGACACGGCTCTTTTATTGAACGGGTACCGAAAAACAACTGGAGTCACGCTGACAATCAATCTGACGACGCCCTCGACCTACACATTAAATGCGGCACGACCCTCCGGGAGTCAGGCAAGTTTCACTTTCGATAGCAGCACGGGGTTGATCAACTGACCGCCTAGCGCCTGGTTTGTGACCTTTTCCCAGCGATTTCCGAGACAAAAATAGCCGCGCAGCCATGGCTGCGCGGCTATTTTTATTTGTAAGGCTACTTCGCGGTGCGCAGAAAATAGGTTTGACCGGTTATATATTTCGCCGCGTCGGAGAGCATGTAACGCACCAGACCAACGATTTCGAACTTATGCGTGAGGCCGTCCATTAACGGCGGGATTTCCTCGCGCTTCTTGAAAGCGTCGTCAGTGAAGCCGATGCGCGACATCGGTGTATCGGTTGCGCCCGGGCAAACGCAGTTGACTGTTATGTTGTTCGGCGCCAACTCCATGGCGAGGGATTTTGTGAAAGCAATCACGCCGGCTTTGGATGCCGCGTAGTGGGCTGAGCGCGCTTGCCCCGCAACGCCGCGGCCGGATGCGATACTTAGAATCCGTCCTTCGTTGCGCGGAATCATGTGACGCGCGGCAGCTTGGGCGCAGAGAAAAACACCTTTTAAGTTAATCCGCATCAGGCGGTCCCACATTTCTTCCGGCATCTCGACGACCGGCACGCGGTCCATGACGCCGGCGCCGCAAAAAATATAATCGACTTGGCCGTACTTCGAGATCGCCTGCTGCATCATCGACGCGACGCTTTGGGGATCGCCGACGTCGACTTGCACGGCAATAGCGCTGCCTTTAGCGTCGCGAATTTCAGCGGCAACCTTCTCCGCCGCGTCTTTGGCATAATCCGCCACCACGACGTTTAGTCCATCGGCTGCGAGGCCGCGGGAAATCTCGGAACAGATTCCGCCGGCGCCGCCGGTAATCAGAATTGTTTTTGCCATCACTGGATCCTTCCACTCGGTTGCGAATTCAGCGAGGCTATCACCGCGGTTTGCCAGCGTCAACTTTTGCCAAACCTAGTAGTGATTCAGTTCGAGCGGATCTCTCACTTCGTTCGAGATGACAACTTGACCATTCCTACTGTCATTTCGAGCGAGGCGAGAAGTCTAAAGCTAGAAGTCTATCCATGCTGACGGCGACTGAGACGGCGAAACTGCACGCCGTATCGGCCTTGGAAAACGACAGAGAGAAACGTTTCGATCCGCATAGCGCCGTTGGCGCGAGGAAGAATTTCCCACTTCGACGTCTGCACTCCCAATCATTGGCTCCAATGCACGCAGTCAATTCAGTCGCGACGCGTCGGTTGGTTCCACCGACCAATTGACCGTGTTCGGATGAATGATTCGTGCGAGGATTTCCAGCCCGTTTACCAGGCGCGGGCCGGGGCGGCTGAAGTAGGCATTGCCGTTGAGAGCAAAAACATTTTCGCTGCGCACCGCGGGTAAATCGTTCCATCCCGGAAGGGCGCGCAGCGGTGTCGATTCTTTGACGGTACGGCGGACATCGAAACCGCACGGCATCAACAGTAGGACTTCCGGTTTTGCGTCGATAACATCCTGCCATTGGATTTTCGTCGACGGTTCGCCGGCGCGGCCGAGCACGTCATGGCCGCCGGCGAGGGCGACCATTTCGGGGACCCAGTGGCCAGCCGTGTAGAGCGGTTCGAACCACTCCAAGCAAACGACCCGCGGTCGGCGGTCCGGTTCGCGGCGGCCGACTTGCGCGATGCGTGTGCGCAAATCGCCGACCAACGCTGCGGCAGCACTGCTCTGTTCAGTGGCCGCGCCGACGCGCACAATGTCGTCGAGGAGCTCTGCCAAGCTATGGGTATTCAGAGAAACGATCGTTGGCGGGCGGAGCATTTTGCCAGCGGCTTTGACGACATCGTTGTAATCGAGCGCGCAAACTTCGCACAGCCCTTGGGTAAGAATGACATCGGGCGCCGCGTCGGCAAAGGCGGCTTCGTCGATGAAGTACAGACCTTTCCCCGCTTGTAGCAGTTCGGCGATTTTGCGGTCGATCTCCGTACCGCTCATGCGCTTGGAGTCGATAACGCTTCGAACCACGACCGGTTTATATTGCGCCTCGGCAGGGTAGTCGCATTCATGCGTGACACCGACGATTTGATCTTCCAGTCCCAAAGCAAAAGCAATTTCAGTTGCGCCGGGCAGCAGAGAGCAGATTCGCATGCTCGATGCATAGCGTATGTGCCGCCTTTATGCTACCGGCACCGGTTTATGTCACAGCAATACCTTTGAGGATTATTTCATTTCCATGAGACGTTCGAGATTTCTAGCTACCTTGTCCAGTGCAATGGTTTTCTTTCCGAGATTCTTCGACAATTCGAATTGCTCTTTTGCTTTCATATGAAATACGATCCCATCGCTTAAAGATCGCTTCGCCGATGCTTGGGTGAACTCTATATTCTCCCGTGCTTTCCTTGCCTCGGTGGCAGCGCCCGCCGCGAAGTATGCCCGAGCTGCCTTGTCCCACTGTTGGCTGGCGATTAGATAATTTTCTGCGGCCAAAAACTTCTCGTCACCGGCGCGATCTAGTAAGTCGCCGGTATCGAGGGAATTTGCTGTCTTTTCTTGAAAAACATTTCCAGCTTGGGTCTCATGATCCCTCGCCATCTCCAGGCGTAATGTAGCGATATCGTCCCAGCGTTCAGCGGTTTGCATGGAAATAGAACTCTGGGCGGCAAACCCGTAGCCGACAAAAATGCACGAAAGGGATACCGCAACAGCGACGCTTAGGAGATTACGCATGCGCGCCTTAGTCAATCGACGAGAGAGAATTGAGCGGCGGCTATTCAAATTCATAGTACGCGCCGTCATTTTGGATCGGCAAAATAAACTGTTGCGGAAACATTCGTTATGACTAAATCACAATAGCCATCGCGCGAATTTGTTTCACGTCTCATAGCAGTTATCGCAGCGAGCAATAATTAGACCCGCGACGATTACTTACTTTTTGGTGTTTTCGAGAAGTAAAAAGCGAGTATGAGAAACAAAAGTGGTCGCAATCCACGAGCTCAAAGCTAAGTAGCTGCTTAGACGTGAGGCGATTTTGTCGAAGTTGACGAATTCAAAGATTTGCGCTCTTCGCGTAATCGAGTGGATGAATTAATGGCGAATTCCCTCCGATGGACGGTGTCTCCCTTTCGTAAAGGGAGGTTAGGAGAGATTTTTTACGGCTTGAAAGATCGTTCCAGCACAGACTCTGTTTGTCGCAACGCGGCCGGTGGTGTGAATCTGCATTCCTAAACACCTCGACGTGACCGCCCGTTTCACGGCGTCAACACTCGCACCAGCGAAAAACAATGCTTTGGCGGATTCCGAGATGTGCTGGGGGCGGAGCAGGTTCTAAACTGCTTCAGGCTATACCCTTGCCCAGTTCTGTCGTGCACGGGCATTGATCGGGAAAACGCACGCAGTCGAGTTCCGGCCCGAATGGTCGCGCCGCGGATGCCGTTTGCCGCACTTGCGCGCGCAGCCGCTGGGTGACGAATAGCCAGACCACTACTGTCGCGAGCGTCAGCCAAGCCATCCACCGCGTATCGAGCGGTGCGCTGACGTTTCCGCCCGGAGCGACTCGTTGGACCCAAAAATACAATCCGGCGGCGGCCACTCCCTCGGCAATGCGCGCGCCGATGCCATCGACCGCGATTTTGACCAGTGAGCGTTCGCTAGCTTCGACCGGTATGAACGCTTGCTCCCATATCGAGCGGTGCACCGACGAGCGCAGGCCGCCTTCGGTCACGCGCAGCACCGCCAGGCTGAAGGCGGTTGCCGCCGCGCTGGCAAAGCCGGCACCGCCGACCAATGCGAACGGCAGAATCATCAACCCGCCGCCGACGCCGATTTTGCTTTGAATTCTCGGTGTGACAAAGAGCTGCAACAGCAGCGATCCGAAATTGAGCATAATGTAGAAGTTGGCAAAGTAATTGGCATTGCCCTTGGAGCCCATCGCAGCACCCGTGGCCGAGATATAGAACTGCACGTCGATGAGCAACCCCGCAAGGGCACCGGTCATAGCGATCAGAAGCAGCGTCAAGGCGTAAGGCTTTGCCAGCGGCGTCAGATATCGCGATGCTTTTCCATCCTCGGGTATCTTCGGCACAATGCTGGTCGGAAATCTTCGGTGCACATGCATGACCAAGCCTACGACGACGAGAATCATCAGCGCGCCGATGAAGATCAACCACCTGGGTTCGACCACAGGACCGACGGTTTTGGCGATAAACCCTCCGGCCATACCGCCGGCAAGAGAACTAGCGCCGATTTTGCCGAAAGCGGCGGCCGATTGCTGCTTGGGAATGGTATCGAAAATATCGCTCGCTAGCAGCCATAGGCTCGCGAACATGACGCCGAACACGCTTGGGATGAAGATAAAAATGTTGAACAGCAGCGTCGACTCACCGGGATCAAGAAACGGCGCCGTGAAAGCCAGCACCGCAGCGGCGAAAATCATCAACGCGACACGCGCCCGCCGCGCACCGAAGCTCTTCATCGCTTTAACGAACAATATCGCCAGCGGCAGCGACGCTACCGTAATCATCATCGTCGCCACCGGTAGTTGGAAAATCCCCTTGCCCTGAAAGAACAGCGCGTCGCGGCCGGTTTTAGCGATGATGAAAGCTGCGGTTAGAATGCCCAGGCAAAGGGCGGGGTAGAGGGTGCGCCGGTTGTCGATGTTGGGCATTTGCTGTTGGTAGCTCCACAGAGACGTTAGAAATAGGTAGTCAGTGGTCAGTATTCAGTTATCAGTGAAAGCCGCCGCCCGGTTTGAATTGGCGACGTAGATCCCAATCGGCAGCATTGGGGTCAATGACTCTCACAACTAAGTCTTTATAGGTTCCCGCCATGCATTAGACATCTATTCCGATCGCCAGAAACTGACAACTGAATCCAGGATTGCCAACTAGTTCATTCCCCGTACTGCTGAATCAGTTTTGCCACCAGGGCGGTCCAGCCGGTTTGATGGCTCGCGCCAATACCCGCGCCGTTGTCGCCATGGAAGTATTCGTGGAATGGGATCAGATCGCGCCAGTGGGGATCGTTTTGAAATTTCTCGGTGCCGCCGAAAACCGGCCGGCGACCATCGGCGCCACGGCTAAAGATTCGTGTCAGGCGCTGGGAAATCTCGCCGGCGACTTCCCAGAGATTGGCGGTTTGGCCGGAGCCGGTGGGACATTCAACTTTGTAGTTGTCGCCCAAGAAATAATGGAACTTCTGGAGAGATTCGATGAGAAGAAAATTGACCGGAAACCAGATCGGTCCGCGCCAGTTGGAGTTGCCGCCAAACATCCCAGTGGTCGATTCCGCCGGCTCATAGTCGACGCGGTATTCCGTGCCGTTGACGCCGAGCTTGTAGGGATGGTCGGCGTGATAGCGCGACAGCGCGCGAATGCCATAGGACGATAAAAATTCGTTTTCGTCGAGCATGTAATGCAGCACGCGTTTCAAGCGGTGCCGGTTGACCAGCGACAGAAAGCGGCGCGGCCCTGCATTGGTCGATTCGGTTTCGATGTGCTCGCTCAGTTCGGGACGGTTCTCGACGAACCATTGCAAGCGACGCTTGAAGCCGGGCAGCTTATCGATCAACTCGGGATCGA
>DATLCH010000005.1:0-6468 GCA_035526465.1 Candidatus Limnocylindrales bacterium
CGCGCGCGGCAGCGCCATGTTTTTCAAGGCGACTCATGCCAGCACGAACGGCGCCTTCTCGTACTTAATCGACTGCCGCTGGTAGCAGCGGCCAAATTATGAATAACCGCTTTGACGATCCCAAGGAGAATAATAGTGAAAGCATCGATCTTCGGTAGAATTTCGACGGTTCTTTTCTTTTGTGTTCTCATGGCACCGTTGCCGGCGGGTGCGCAGGAAACCGCAGGGGCGCTGCTGGCGAAGCTCGCCAAGCTTTCACCCGAAGCGCGGCAGAAGGCGCTCGTCGACGGCGCGCGCGCGGAAAAAGAAGTTACTTTCTATACCTCGCTGCAGCCGCCGCAAGTCGAACCGTTTGCGCGGGTGTTTCAGAAACGCTACCCGTTTGTCAAAGTCAACGGCGTGCGTATTTCCGGTAGCAAGGCGGTGGTGCGGATTCAGTCCGAGATGAATGCCGGCAAGTCGCTTGTCGACGTGATTAATGTTTCCGGTGAAGAGGCGGCAGCACTAAAGAAAGTCGGCGCTCTCGATCCGTACTTGTCGCCGCAACGCGAATTCTATCCACCGTCGGCCAAAGACAAGGACGGGTATCTTACGGCGATGTCTTTTCTGACGATGGTTTTGGGCTACAACACCAACTTGGTTAAGCGCGCCGACGTGCCGAAGAGTTACGATGATCTGCTGCAGCCCAGGTGGAAAGGACAGATGTTTCTCGACAACGAGGCCTATGATTGGTTCGCGGTGCTGCTCAAACATTTTGGCCGGGAGAAGGGGCTGCAGTATATGCGCGCCTTGGCCAAACAGGATCTGGCGATGATGCGCGGGCGCACGGCGCAAGCGCAACTTCTCGTCGCCGGTGAACGCGCCATCGGCATCGTCCAATCCGGCAACACCATGCTCGATTACAAGGCTAAAGGCGCGCCGGTCGACATGTCGATCTTGGATCCTTATCTGGCGTTGTCCAATTCCATCATGCTCGCCAAACACGCGCTCCATCCCTACGCTGCGGCGTTATTAATCGATTGGTCGCTGTCCGAGGAAGGGCAGAGCGTGGTGACGAGTTTCGGCCGCGTGGTTTTGCGCAAAGGCGTCAAACAACGATTTCCCGAATTGATGGAAAAAGAACTCTTCGTCACCGACTCCGAATTCCTCGGGCCGATCTTGGAGGAGAGCGCCCGCGAGTTCCGCCAGATCTTTCTCGGCGGTCGCTAGACTAAGCGTTCTCCTGTGATCCGCGCGCGGATGGATTTCTATGTTCCAACGAAAATATTTGGATCTTCGATGTAGGTTTTGCGTTCGTTTTCAGTCGTCGAAAAAATTTGCCATTAAACTGCGCGAAGTCGAATCGTCTTACGCCTCGGTGTTGGGTATTTTCTGAATGCCGGTGCGCCGGGCGCCATGAGATTGCGGTTTTCCGCACTCTTACGAATCAGTCCTTGACGCAGATAATCCGCGTCGATCGCCAGGGTTTCGCAGATATTGATGAACGAAAATACCGAAGCTTGGTCGGTGCGGCCGTTGATCCAGTTCAAAGCCTCGGCGAAATCGCGCCGCTGGCGACCCGAGCAGCGGCGCAGATCCGTCATCAGCGTTGCCACGGCATCTTCGAGGATCGCCTCCATAAGCCGCAACTCGGGCTGCATTCGGGTGCTGCGCCGGTGGGCCGCGAGATACTGCGCCTCGACCAGGCGGTCGGGTTGGAAAATCTTTTTGTAATCGACAATCGATTCGCCGGAAAAGTGCGTTGTCATTGCGGTTCTCCTCGTCAGTAGATGGATCTGCTGTCGAATGGCAACTTAACCATAGTTCAATAGATTGACAAATTCATAATGTTTGCATAACCATTAGATTATTTCTAATTACCCTCAGAACCATGGAATGGCTCAACTATCACCATCTGCTTTATTTTTGGACGTTTGCCCGGGTCGGCAGCGTGGTGCTCGCCAGTGAAGAGCTTCAACTCACCCAGGCGACTGTCAGCGCGCAGCTCAAGTCGTTGGAACGGTCTCTCGGAGAAAAACTGTTCCGAAAGGCTGGACGTAATCTGGTGTTAACCGAGACCGGTAAAGTGGTCTACCGTTATGCGGACGAGATTTTCTCTTTAGGGAAGGAAATGATGGGAACCCTGAAGGGGCGATCGGATGGCCGTCTGGCCCGGCTTACGGTCGGGGTCACCGATGTTTTGCCAAAATTCGTCGCCTATCAGTTGATCGAACCGGCGCTCAAGCTGGCGGAATCCTACCGAATCGTCTGCCGCGAGGGAACTAACGAGGAGCTGATACCGGCGCTGGCGCTCCATGAAATCGACGTCGTGTTGACCGATGCGCCGCTCTCGCCGTCGTTGAATGTAAAGGCCTTTAATCATTTGCTCGGCGAGTGCGGTATGACGCTTTTTGGCAGCGCCAATTTGGCTCAGTCCTTGCGGCGTCATTTTCCAAAATCTCTCGACAGCGCGCCATTTCTGTTGCCTACGCGGAACACCACGGCGCGTCATTCACTGGATCAATGGTTTGAAGGCCAAAATATCCGTCCGCGCATTGTCGCTGAGTTTGAAGATAGTGCCTTGCTCATGGTGTTTGGCCGCCACGGGCTGGGTTGTTTCTTTGCTCCAAGCGTGATTGCCGGCGACGTCCGGCAGCAATACGGCGTCAAGGAAATTGGCCGGGTCGATAGTCTGCGCGAGAGATTTTATGCGATCTCTCTAGACCGCAAACTCAAGCATCCCGCCGTTGTGGCGATCTCGCAGGCGGCTAAACTTAAACTTGGCGATTGACACAAGCGCCGCGTCCAATCGCCGGCGGTTAGCTTCTCAGACGGCCGCCGCGAACTGTTGCACCGACGACAACGCCGGCGCTGGCCAAAACGAGATTTTTGATAATGTATTGGCCTTCGAGCGTCGGCGCGTAAGGAAAGTGGCTGAATACCTCCTGGGGAAACAGCAACATCGGGGCTATGGTTCCCGCCATCTGCAGCCACAAGAGCAGCAGTGTCGTCCGCAGAAAGATTGCCAAGATCAAACCCAGACCGACAGCGCATTCCCAGGCTGCAAGTATGATGAGAGCAACGCGTGGCCGCACCATGCCGAAACTGAACACCTCTATAGTTTTAGTTGCCAGCCCTTCCGCTGGACTCAAGCCGGGGAAAAACTTCAAAAAGCCGAACCAGAGAAACACAACGCCCACGCTCATGCGCAGGAGCGTAATGCCGTAACGCGCCATATAGGCGGTTATGCTTTGATCGAGCAAGTCCAGACGAGACGCTGGAGTTTTCATGGAAGTAACCATAATGTTTTCTCCATCAAGTCAAGATTGCCGTCGCATGCAATCGCCTCGCTGCAACCTTGCGCGCCCCACGGCCGTTGGGCGATGCAGATTCTTGGCATAGCCGAAGTGTTGTTATACAGTCCAGCCGAATCCGCGGCGTACTGATGTCGCAGATTGTGCGAACAACTGGAGTCTGGAGGATTGCATGGAAGTCAAATCAATTAAAGAAACTCATACCGAACTGATGATGCAAAGCGTCAAGTTCGCCAAGGACGAGCAGGGGCGGCGCAAGGGGCAGGCGATTTTGTTCAAGTGGCCGGAAATCGAAAAACAATTGGGCGAGCACAAGCATATCTATGTCGTCGATGCCCGGCTCGGTTCCAACAATCACACCCATCGACTGTGGTATGACGTGATTCCGCCGCATACCGAAGAGGGTCAGGAGTGGAAATCGCTCGGCCACCGCCATACGGTCGAAGCGATCATTTATTTCCTCAAGGGCAAGGGCCATAGCATCATCGATGGCGTGCGCTACGATTGGGGGCCGGGAGATCTGCTGAGCGTGCCGATGTTTTCCTGGCACCGCCATGTTAACGACGGCGATGAGCCGGTATTGCGTATCGCTTCGACCACCGGCCCGTTGTCCTTGGGCTTGGGCCAAGCGGTTTATGAGGACGAACGTTATCCGGAATTCTGGATCTATGCTCAGGAAGGCGAGGATGCGCGCAAGACATTGATACCTGGCGGCGGTGGCAGCACGGAAGCCGCGAAGATCGGCAACAACCGAGCGGCGGAAATGTACGCCGAACAAGTCGCGTTCGCCATGCACGAAGAGCAACTGCGGCGTAACAGCAAAGTATTGGTCAAGCAAAAGGATCTCGTCTTCGAACCCACGGCGATGGGCAATCTCGCTTACGTGGTCGATCCGCGCATCGGTTTCCACGCCAAAGCGCTCGGCGTCGTCATGGCGGAGATCCCGCCGGGCAAACGTTCCGGTGCGCACCGTCATCTTTACGACGAAATCAATCTCGTGGTCGGCGGCAAGGGGAAGATCATCGTCGAAGACAAGGAGTATAACTTCGACACCCTCGACGTCTTGTCGATTCCGGTATTCCAGTGGCATCAATATTTCAACACCGGTACTGAGCCCTTGCGCATTCTCGGCATCAACACTCGCTTGGCGATGGACAACTTGGGATTGTCGCTGACACATCAGGGCGAGCATGCGGACTACGTTTAGTGCCATTTAATATTTCTCGGCAGGTAGTTTCGAATAAATCGTTCCAGTGGTTCCAAAGGTGCAAAGTTCCATTCGGATTTGACGAGAGGCTAGATTGTGGAAGTTCGGTTTGGTTTATTTAGCTGCGATTCCCACGCGCAACTCGATCGCGATGCATGGACCAAGCGCATGTCGGCGCAGAAGTGGGGCGAACGGATCCCGCAGATCGTCGAGGTCGAAGAGGACGGCAAGAAGATCGACCGCTGGATGGTCAATGGCAAAGTGCGCAGCGAATGGGTGTGCAACTGTCCGGCAGCGATGGAAGGCGGCGTGGCGCGCGGCTACTATCCACGGCGCTGGGGAGAAGTGCCGAAGATCGTTTACGATCCCGCCGAGCGCTTGAAAGCGCTGGATGAGGACCGGGTCGACGGGGAAGTGCTTTATCCCAATGGTCCGGTGTCGAACTTTGCATTTCTCCAGGCCGATGCCGCATTCGAACTTGCCTGCGTGCAGGCATATAACGATGCACTGGCGGAGTGGCGCGAGGTGAGCGATCGCTACGTGCCGGTGGCGATCATCCCGTACATGAGCGAGATCGACGTCGTCGTCGCCGAAGTCGAGCGCTCGGTCAGGCGCGGCCATCGCGGCGTGGTGATGTTGGCCGAGCCGGCGTTCACCAAAAAAGGCTTGAAGCGCATGAACGATCCTTTCTGGGAACCGCTGTGGGCCTGCTGCGCCGACTTGGGCGTGCCGATGCATTGGCACGGTTCTTCGGGGTTGGTCGAACAACTGTCGTTGCCGAAGTGGAGCGGTTTCAGCAAAAGAGAATTCCACACGGTATCGACATCGCGCCTGTGCGCCACGCCGGCGCAATTGATTCCCAATTTAATTTTCTCCGGCATTCTCGACCGCCATCCGCGGCTCAACTGGGCTTGCGCCGAGACCGGCTTCGGCTGGGTGAGTTACGTGCTCGAAGCCAGCGATCACGAATGGGAGACTCGCCAGCTCTGGAAGGAAGGCGTCAAGAATCGGCCGAGCGAAGTGTTTCGCCGGCAGATCTATGTCGATTTCTGGTATGAAAAAGCCGGCATCGAACTGCGCGAATGGGTCGGCGTCGACAATATTATGTGGGAGTCTGACTATCCGCATATCGCCGCAACCTATCCGCGCTCATGGAACTTCGTCGAAGAATCCCTAGTCGGCGTGCCGGAAGGCGAGCGCAAGAAGATGTGCTACGGCAATGCGCTGCGGTTGTACGGCCTGGCGTAGTTAGAGGACCATTATTCTTATGTCGTCATGCCGGTGAAAACCGGCATCCAGGAGTGGAGGGATCGACTAGGACCTTGATTCCGGCGTACGCCGGAATGACGGATGAGAATACCCGGACTGTTCCGGGCGGAAATAAACCGTTGCATTCAATGACGAATACTTTCATCAGCGTCGACGAACACGTTCAGGAACATCCCGAGGTCTGGACCAAGCGGTTGTCACAGGCCAAATGGGGCGAGCGCATTCCTCACGTTGCCAAGAATGGCGACGGCAAAGAGCGTTGGCTGATAGACGGGCGGGAGATCGCATTGGACGGTGTCGCCGATTGCGGCGCGATGATGGCGCAACGGGCGATCAACCCGCATTGTTGGAGCGATGTGCCGGCGGCGGTCTATGATCCTGCGGAACGTTTGAAGACGCTCGACGCAGCGGGGATCGAATACGCCGTGCTCTATCCCACTGTAGCGGGTGTCGCCGGGCAAAATTTCGGGCGCATTGATGACGCCGAGTTGGAACTTGCGTGCGTGCAAGCCTACAACGACTGGCTGCTCGAAGAGTGGAGCAGCTTCAGCCCGCGTTTCGTGCCGCAGTGTCTTGTGCCGCTTTCTCCGATCGACTCGACCGTCCATGAGATCCGCCGCTGCGTTGCCAGGGGCCACCGCGGCGTGATCTATCCGTCGATTCCAATGGAGCTGCGCGATCTGCCGCATATCAATGACG
>DATLCH010000023.1:0-7743 GCA_035526465.1 Candidatus Limnocylindrales bacterium
CAATACGGCGTTGAGCCGAGTCTTCGCTGTCGATACCCTGGGTTTAGAGCGAATCAAGCATGTTTTTCAACCTGAGATCAGTTACCTTTTCGTCCCGCACGTTAATCAGGACAAAATTCCCATCATGGACGACATCGATCGCATCAATCGCCGCAACGTGCTTACCTTTGCTGTCAACAATCGCCTGTGGGGAAAATCCCCCAGTCCCATCACCAATCAAAGCTTGGACAGCGGTACAGAATATCTTAGCCCGGTGGCGACTGGCGATGTGCGGGAATTCGCATCATTCCGGATGGCTCTGTCCTACGACATCGACAAGGAGCGCAAAGGCGGCGACAGCCTGTCCGATCTCGATCTGCGTTTGCGTTTGACGCCGGCGCCGTATCTCGAGTTTCTCTTGGACGGCGGCATGAACCCTGGACCGTGGGACTTCACCCAAGTGCTCGCTAGCGTCGGCATCACAGATCCCCGGCCTTTGTTCCGGCGCTCACCTGACGCCGATTTCAACCGGCCGAATTCCTTTAGCTTGAGTTACCACTTCTTGCGCCGTGGGCCGAATAGCTTTCTTGCCGACGATGCCAATGCCAACGTGGATTCATGCATAGACCATCCGAATGATCCTGATTGCACGAAAAACACCGTAGGGAACATCAAAAACAATCTTTTATACCATGTTACCGACAATCTGCTGTTCAATTTTAACAGCACATACGACGTTCGGGATGGCCGCTTCATCGGCTTCCGGACGACGAGCAAGTTTCTCTCATTTTGTGAATGCTGGACAGCGACGTTTGGTGTTTCGCGCAGCGTTAACCCGAAGAAAACCAGCTTCAGTGTCGATTTCAATCTACTCGGACTAGGTAGTCCGAAAAGTTCATTGAAATAACCACCACATCCGCTGCCCCGCTAATTGCAAGATCCCGTTTGCCTGGGCGGGCGGTGTCTGCGGCCAGCTTCGATTTTGGCAATAAGGCGGCAGCAACATTCGTTGACAAATGCTGTCCCATCAATGTCGGTGTAATTACTTGGAAGCGAGTTTTGTTTGCCGCATTGGCTTAATCTGGTATCATTGCCCTCAATATGGCAGACCGATTGACTCATCCCGACAAAGTTATTGATAAACCGTGGGGTTATGAATTGATTTGGGCTCATACCGAGCGCTATGTCGGAAAGGTGCTGCACATCAACAAAGGCGAATCCCTCAGTTATCAGTTTCACAACGTGAAAGACGAAACAATTCGGCTGCTCTCTGGCGTGCTCGAGTTGGATATAGAAAAGGACGGTCGGCAAGAGAAGATTCGTTTAGGAGTTGGCGAGAGTCTGCATATCGTGCCGCTGATGAAACATCGCATGATCGCCGTTGAGGATTGCGATGTTCTGGAAGTTTCGACGCCGGAACTCGATGATGTCGTGCGCTTGGAAGACCGCTATGGGAGAGCGGATTCGCCGGCGCACAAATAATTTCACTGGAAATTCTCATGGAAACCCAAGCGACTTTCGCAGACCGTCTAGTTGAGCGGCAAATGCTCTCCAGCGAGGAGATGGAGCGAGTGCGTAAGCTCCAAGGAGAGCAACAAGCGCCACTCAGCCGGCTGGTGGTCGAGCTAGGCTTTCTGTCGGAAGAAGATCTCCTTCCGCTCATGCGCGATCACTTTGATCTGCCATTGATGTCGCTACGCGACGTCCCCAATACGGCCTTGCCGATCGACTTGCCCGCGAGTATCGGCGATTTTTTTAAGCTCGCGCGTATGGTGCCGGTTAAAATTGAGGGCCGCGAATTGATTGTCGCCCTGGCCGATCCGACGGAATTATCGCGCTTGCATTCCATCGAATTGGCGACCGGGTTACGGGTCAGAGCGGTGCTCGCCAAAGAAAAAGAGATTGCCGCGCGGATCGATACTCTGTACGGCGGCAGTTACAGCCCCGATGGGGCGGCCGAACAGTCGGCGCAAGCATTTGACGGTATAGCCGAAGACGAAGACGTCGCCCATCTGCGCGATATGGCATCAGAAGTACCGGTAATACGGCTGGTCAACCAGATGCTGGTGCGCGCCCTCGAAAGTCGGGCATCGGACGTGCACATAGAGCCTTTTGAAAATCAGTTGAAGGTACGTTACCGCATCGACGGTATTTTACACGAAGTCGAGTCGCCGCCGCGACAGTTGAAGGGCGCGGTTATCTCGCGCCTGAAAATTCTCGCACAACTCAACATCGCCGAGCGAAGACTGCCGCAGGATGGCCGGATCAAGACTCGATTGGGCGGTAAGGACATTGATTTGCGTATCGCGACAGTGCCGACACTCTACGGGGAGAGCGTCGTCATCCGCTTACTGGAGCGCGGACAGATTTTCACACAATTGGAGACTCTGGGTTTTCCCCCGGCGCAATTGGCTCGTTTTAACGAGATGATCGTCAAACCGCATGGCATGATCTTGGTCACTGGACCGACCGGCAGCGGCAAAACTACCACGCTCTATGGCGCGCTGCAGAAGATCAATGATCCGGGAAAGAAAATCATTACCATCGAAGATCCTGTCGAGTATCAGTTGGGCGGCGTCAATCAGATTCACGTTAAACCGCAGATCGGATTGACGTTCGCCAACGGGCTGCGCTCTATCGTGCGCCAAGACCCCGACGTTATCATGGTCGGCGAAATTCGCGATGCCGAGACCGCTGAGATCGCAGTTCAGGCCGCGCTCACCGGCCACTTGGTATTTTCCACGTTGCATACCAATGATGCGGCCGGGGCAATTTCACGGCTTTTGGAAATGGGTGTGCAGGATTATTTACTGTCGTCGTCGTTGCTTGGCGTCTTGGCGCAGCGATTGGTGCGCCGCCTCTGTCCAAATTGTCGCAAAGATGTGCCGTTTACCGGGCTGGAGGGCGTCGCGCCCGAAATGGCGCTCGCCAATAGCGAAGCCTTGCATACGATTTGGGAAGCGATCGGTTGCGAGACTTGTAGTGGGACTGGTTATCTCGGCCGTGTTGGCGTCTTTGAGCTGCTGCCAGTCACTGCGGATATATGCAAGTTGATCAACCAAAAGGCCGATGCCAATGCCATCCGCAATCTGGCCGCTCAGCAAGGCATGCGACTGCTCCGTGAGGATGCCTGGGATAAAGTGCGCCAGGGAATGACGACTTTGGCCGAGGTTGTGCGCGTGACCCGCGAAGAGGGATAGCCTCAAACTATTCAAACACTCCTGTCGTTCGATCGTGCGTAAACACTAATCATGGCGTTTTACCAATATAGGGCCGCTGACCAGGCCGGTAAAGTCGTCGAGGGCGTGATGGAGGCCGATGCCGAGCAGAGCGTGGTATCGCGCTTGCGCGAAATGGGCTGTGTCCCTCTGCGCATCGCCATGCCGTCTGAACGTGCGGTCGGCGCCATACAGCAACAGCGGCCGCTCTTTGAAAAACGCAAAGTCAGCCAGCAGCAGCTACTCCAGTTTACCCGAGAACTCGCCACATTGCTGACCGCTGGGTTGCCGCTGGATCGCAGCTTATCAATACTCGGTAATCTTTTTGAAGGAGCTGAATTCAGCAAAGTGCTGAGTTCGCTTGTTGAAGCGGTGCGCGCCGGCAAGTCCCTGGCCGCAGCAATGGGCGAGCACCCGCAAGTTTTTCCGCGCATTTACGTTAACATGATTCGTGCCGGTGAGGCCGGCGGTATTTTGGAAAGCGTCCTGCGCTACCTCACTGAATATTTGGAGAGCACTACGGCGCTCAAGGAAGAGATCAAGTCGGCATTGATTTACCCGGTCATCCTCGCTAGCGCAGCGGGCGCTTCACTGATCGTCTTGTTTGTGTTCGTGATCCCTAAGTTCGCAGCTTTGTTTCATGAGAATCGCAAAGCGATCCCTTGGATTACAAAAATGGTAATCGACTTCAGCCAACTATTGTCCCAATATGGCTGGCTGATGTTATTAGTTGTGGCTGCCGCTGCCGCGGGGGCGATTTTTTACGTGAAGAGTCCGGAGGGCCGAAGCGAATGGGATCGCCTCTGTTTGAAGGCCTGGCTCATTGGTGACCTGGTGCGAAAATTTGAAACCGCGCGTTTCTCGCGCACATTATCGGCATTGCTTAAAGGCGGCGTCCCTTTGCTTGAAGCATTGGGCACGGTTCAGGGGGTAGTCGGTAATCGGCTTCTAGCCAGGGCCATCGGCCAGGTGCAGGTTCGGGTGCGCGAAGGCAAGGGCATGGCACGGCCGTTGAGCGAGAGCGGTCTTTTTCCTATTTTGGCGCTTAACATGATTGCCGTCGGCGAAGAGTCGGGAAAGTTGGATGGTATGTTGACCGAAGTCGCGTCGTTCTATGACCAGGAAGTCAGACGTTCGACCAAAAGACTAACCGCCCTGCTCGAGCCGATTTTAATTTTGGGGATGGGCCTGATCATCGCAGTTGTCGTTATCTCCATGTTGATGGCAATTTTTAGCATCAACGATTTCTAATAACTTATCATTTTAGCAGAGCTATGAAGAATCAAGCGGGCTTTACACTTATTGAATTGATTGTTGTGGTCATCATCATCGGCTTGTTGGCCGGGCTAGTGGTGCCCCAGTTCATGAAACAGGAAGAGCGAGCGACGGCCAAAACGGCGAAAGCACAGATCGAGTTATTTGGCACGGCGCTCGATACCTTTCGCCTCGACGTCGGCCGTTATCCGACGAGCCAAGAAGGCTTGGCAGCTTTGATGCAAAAACCTGGCGGTGCTGACCGTTGGGACGGCCCTTATTTGAAGAAAGACCTGCCGCCCGATCCCTGGGGCAAGCCGTACGTCTATAAAAGTCCGGGAGATCACGGTGTCTATGACATCATTTCCTATGGCGCGGACGGCGTCGCCGGAGGCGACGGCAATAATCGTGACATTACAAGCTGGGAAAGATAGCCGAGGGTTCTCACTCCTTGAGCTCGTGCTGGTGCTGGTCGTCATGGGCATCAGCATGGCAATCGTTGTGCCGAACATCGGCAGGCGCCTGCAAGAGCGGGAGGTGCGCAGTTCCGCGCTTGGCCTTGCTGCGTTAGCGCGCGACCTCCGCAGCCGCGCCGTACTCGACGGCATTGTCCAGCAATTGGTTGTCAGCATGCCGCATAACACCTATTTCGTTCCGAAGGTACGCGAAATTCATCTTCCCAAAGATGTGCGCATTACGTCAATCGAAGGCGGCGAAGCAGTGGAGCGGGACACCAAGCGATTCTATTTTTTCCCCAACGGCAGCAGCCTAGGCGGGCAGATTGTTATCGGCGATGACGCCAATTCGATTTCTTATAATATTCGGATGGAACCGCTCACTGGTAAGATCGAGGTCGCCCGCGGCGACCATTTCTGAAAGCTACGATGCGACAGAGCACAGCCGGATTTACTTTGCTTGAGGTCATGGTCGCCATGGCCATTGTCGGTTTCGGTGTCGTGACCTTGCTGGAAATTTTTTCCCTCGGGCTACGTCTGGGATCGCGCAGCAACGTCCACACCGAGGCGGTCGCTTACAGTGCGCGGGTCATGGACGAGTTACTCGCACGCCCTAAGCTGCGTGACGGCTCCGAGAGCGGTACGCTGGCGTCGACTAATCGGTGGCGCGCGCAAATACAGACGCTGCGCGATGCTACGCCCTCACTCAATCTTGGCAGCAACTGGGAACTCAAGGAAATTGGCGTCGAGATGACGGTACCCGAAGGCGATCAAGAACGACGAGTCGAGCTCAAGACCCTGCGGCTCGCGCGCAAAGGCAATCCATGAGTCGACGATCTGCCGCGATTGTCCGGCCGGGAAGCCCGTCAAAGGTGCGGGTTCTTGGTGCTGCCGGCTTTACTCTAATCGAAGTGGTCTTGGCGATTGCGATTTTCGCGCTAATGGGTGGTGTGCTCTACGGCGCGTTTTCTCTCGGCCATACCGCGGTAGAAAAATCGGAGAAAAATTTTAGTCGAAGCCAACAGACCCGATCCATCGGCGATCTTCTGGCGACGTATATCCGTTCTGGCTACCCCTACCGGGAGTCGATTCAAGAGCAATCGATTTTTTTCGAAGGCGAGCGCGACAGTATGACTTTCGTCTCGGCCTACTCGCACGGCATGGGCGGGCGGGGTATGGCGACGGTCGCGATAGAGAAGGAAGAGACTGACACTGGCCGAATGAGCTTCCGGCTTACGGAGACTGCGCCGGTTCGCACAGAAGGCGGCGATGGCGGGCAGCGTCATAGCTTAATGATCCAGGAAGGAGTTCGCGATTTTCAACTCGCTTATCTCGACGGCGAGGGTGATACGGAAAACTGGGAGGAACGCTGGGATGGTAAAGAACGCCGCCGCTTGCCGCGCGCGGTACGTATTTCGTTCATTGATGCCGAGGGCAAAGAAGTCCGCTGGATTTTTCCGTTCATGCTGGTTGTGCTTTCGCAATGACGTGCGTTTTTCGGTATAATTTCAAAGGGCGATTCGACAACCAGCGCGGTGTGGCGTTGATCATCGTTCTGTGGATATTTATTTTTCTTTTTGTTGTCGCTTTCGATTTTAGCGCTTCGGTTCGTGAAGAAGCGGCGGCAACGCATCGATTTAGTGATGAGACGCAAGGCTACTACCTCGCATTGGCCGGTTTCCAGCGTGGCTTGTACAATTTCATTCAGCAGGCCGGTGGCGGCAACCCGCAGACTGATATAAAGCAGAACGATTTGTTCGATGGTACTTGGCGCGAGGAGAAGCTTGGCAGCGGAATGTTTCGTGTACGGCTGGTCGACGAGGGCGGCAAAATAAACCTGAACCGCGTCGATGAACAGATCTTGCGCCGGGTATTTACAAACTTGGGAATGGAAGACTCCGCGGCGGATATCCTCGTCGACTCGATTATGGACTGGCGCGATCCCGACGATCTCCATCGCACCAACGGTGCGGAGAGCGACTATTATGGTTCGCTCTCACCCGCTTACTCGGCTAAAAATGGGCCACTCGATAGCGTTGAGGACCTATTGTGGATTCGCGGCATGACGCCGGCCATGTTTTACGGTACAGTCAACGACGGCAATCCCCAGGTTGAGCGTGCGCCGCGAGTGGGATTACGAGATGTCTTCACCATCGATAGTCCCATCGACAGGGTCAATTTGCGTACCGCGACAGCGGAAGTGATTCACGCCTTGACCGGCATCGCGATGGAAAGGTGCCGGAGCTTTGTTGAGGAACGCAAGCGTTTGGCGGACAAGACACTGAACGACTTGCTGCCGCTCTTGGGGATCGGATCGGGTGATCCGGCATTGCAGACGTTTATTTTTACCAATCCGTCGGTGATTGCCGTTGACGCCGAAGGCCGACCTCAAGATTCCCGCGTGGCGCGCCGAGTCAAAGGTGTCGTTCGGTTGGGCGGCGCCCAGGGGTTTGAGATATTGCGTTGGCTCGATCGTGAGGCCGGACTATCACAACCGTGAAGTTTGTTGTAAACTAGTATCGTTAATCAAAAATAAGACCCGCAAGTTTTCATGGCTTTAGGACAGCGCCTTCAAGATTTATCACGCGCCGACTTTCTGCGAAGCGTCGGACTTTACGTGATGCAGGACCGCCTGATAATGGTGCGGCTGCGCAAAAGCTTACTCACCGTATCGCTGCTCGATGAGCAGGAACGCGAGCTACCTCAGAGCGAAGCTCGACCAGCTATTGCCGATATCACCGGGTGGGTCGCCGAAGACGTGAAAGAGATCGCGCTGAAAGCCGAAAACGATTCGCGTGAGCGCAGCTTGCGCCAAGCGATGGTTTCTTTGTTGCCCC
>DATLCH010000050.1:0-3501 GCA_035526465.1 Candidatus Limnocylindrales bacterium
GAATAATAGTAGGGAGCGTCGACTTTTTCTTTGCCATGGAGCACCTGGCGCACCTCAGCCAGAGCAACCTCGGCGCCGCCGAGGCGCACTGCCAACTGAGCCGGCCACGCCGACATAAATGCCATCTGAGCGTGGCCGAAGCGCAGCGACTCCACCACTGCGGCGTAGCTGCTCGGCACATAGATCTCCACTTTGGTCTTGCCGCCGAGGCTCTGCTCGAGAAAGTTTTGCAGCGGCTTAGCTTTGCTCAGCATCTCGTCGCTGGCAACTGTCGGTTGGATGGCGATGACGAGTTTTCCTTGAGCGCCGGCCGGTTGAGAGAAAACTGTCAACAGCGAAAAGATTGCAGAAAACAGGCCTGAAAACATTCCTATCTTGTTGGCTTTAACGAACATTCAATGCTCCCTTGATCTCCTGGCACAACTTGATTATTAAGGTGGCAGGCAAAAACTAGTTTAGACATTAATTAAATCCATGCTTCGCTATCCGAAAGACCTGAGTTTCGTATAGTCGAAGCTAGAAAGTTTGTCAAACCTATGGAAGAGCCCAAAGTCACCCATGCGTTGGAAGATTATCTCAAAGCTATTTATGTGCTTATGGAAGATGGACAAGCGGTCATAGCCGCGCGCATGGCTGCGGAGGCTGGGGTTTCGGCGTCGACGATCTTCGCCACCGTCCGGCGTTTAGAAAAAGACGGCTACGTGACAATCAATCGTCGCAAAGAAATCAATCTGACCAGTGAAGGTAAGAATATTGCGGAACGAACAATTCGCCGCCATTTTTTGACCGAGCGATTTTTGACTGACCTACTAGGGTTGGATTGGGTGAAGGCACATCAGGAAGCGCATCGATTGGAACATGCGATCTCCCAAGAAGTCGAAGAGCGCTTGGCTAAATTGCTAAACAATCCGCTGACCTGTCCCCATGGCAATCGCATACCCGGAGCCAATGCAGGCAACCTGATCAAAACTATGCCGCTAAACGATGCCAGTGACGGTCAAACCGTTGAGCTCGATTTCATTACCGAAGGCGGTGAACGCGATGTACGGCTATTGGCTTACTTACAGGAGCATGGACTGATCCCGGGAGCTCGGGTGTTAGTCGTCGATGTCGCCCCATCTCTCGGTATGATGACGCTAAAAGTTGGCGATGATGAGTTTTCTTTGGGAATCGAGGCGGCAAAAAAGATCCGGGTGCACTGATTCAGTTTGCTGCGGGCTAATTAGAATCAGTTTGCTCGGATACTTGATTGGCTGGGGCGAGGGGATGGGAGTTTTCCTCAGTTCGGCGCGCGGCGAGTTCGTTGGTGAGAAATTCGATCTGATCAATCAGCGGAATATCGCGGTCGATAACGATCAGTTCCTGTCCTTTGACTCGGCAACGCCCGCTGTGGGCACGATAACCGACTTCGCGTAAAAGCTTTTCCATGCGCACATGAATATTCAGCTGTTTGGCGCTGACAATTAGATCCTGAAGGCGGGCTTCCTGGCGGTTTTTTGGTCGCTGCATGTGTCCAACTTCTCTAGAGTAGGCCGGATTATCTCCTAAAGACGCACAGTTGTAAACGCTCGGGGTGGCGGATTCCGTTTGTAATTGTTTTCGCCCTTGTTATCGTACCGTTGGCATCTATATACCTGTATATCAATGAGGCCAGTCGCGGGTGGTATGATCGCGCCGACAAGTGAACGGAGGGACGTATGATTAAAAACATCCTGATTCCTCTCGATGGCTCGGAGCATGCAAAGGCCGCGCTCGATTATGCGATTTGGCTGGCGCGCGGCTTCGACGGAATGTTGTTGGGCCAACATGTGATCGATACGGTGTCGCTGGAAGGAACCTTCTTCCACGATGTTTCGGGTTCACTTGGGTTTGAACCATATCTCGATTTCTCGACGAAGATGCGCGAGCTCCTGGATGAACGCGGCAAACTTATTCTCGATAACTTTCGCGAGACTTGCGCGGCCAACAATATTCGGGCGCAAACCTTTCTCGACACCGGACTGATCGCCAACGAAATCTGTGAGCGCGCCAACGTTGCAGATCTGGTGGTGATCGGTCATCGCGGCGTAAACGAAGGTTTTACCGCCGGCATGCTCGGTTCAACCGCGGAAACGATCATTCGCAAATGTCCACGGCCGATTTTCGTTTCCACCCAGCGCTTCGAGAAGATTGCAAACCCGCTGCTGGCATATGACGGCAGTCAGCGCGCCAGCTCGGCGATGGAATCGGCGGCCGAGTTTTGCACGGTGCTAAAACTGCCGCTCACCGTCCTGACCATCGCCCGAGAAGAAGCCGCGGCGCAGGCAATCCTGCAACAGGCTAAAGCCTATCTTGGCTCCTACGCCATCGACGTCCAGTATGAGATTGCGCGCGGCTACCCCGAGCAGAAAATAATCGAGTATCTGGTCAATCTTAAATACGATTTACTCTTCATCGGTGCTCATGGCCATCGGCGCATAATCAAGATGGTGCTTGGCAGCACGACCGAATATGTTTTGCGCAATTCGCCCTGTCCAGTATTCTTAAACAGGTAGCAGCCATTCAAAGTTCAACCTGGCAATGCCGAGAATATGAAATTCGTTGCCGCCGCGGTGCAGATGCAGGCTTCAGATGACAAGGCGTCGAATCTCGCCGAGGCTGAAAGGTGGGTGCACCAGGCGACGCGCCAAGGGGCGCGACTCGTGGTCCTGCCGGAAGTGTTCATATGGCGCGGCAACAAAAAATTGGAAAGAGAATTCGCTGAAATTATTCCCGGAGCGACTTCCAACCGACTCAGCGGGCTGGCGCGACAACTAAGTATTTTTCTGCTCGCCGGTTCGATCCTGGAAGAGATTCCCGCGAGTTCCAAAGCCTACAACACGAGCCTGCTCTTTGACCCGTCCGGAAATCTTCTCGCAACGTATCGTAAGATTCATCTTTTCGACGTGGACCTTGCCAACGGCGTATCGTTGCGCGAGTCGGAGACCCGCTCGCACGGCGAAGCGCTCGTGGCGGCACAAACTGAGCTAGGTACGATGGGTTTGTCGGTGTGTTATGATTTACGCTTCCCCGAACTGTACCGCGGTTTGGCCGATCAAGGCGCGCAATTGATCTTCGTTCCGTCTGCGTTTACGGCCTTTACCGGCCAGGCGCACTGGGAACCGCTATTGCGCGCCCGTGCCATCGAAAATCAAAGCTACATCATTGCCGCCGATCAATTTGGTAAAAGCGCCAAAAGCTTCGAATGCCATGGCCATTCAATGATCGTCGACCCCTGGGGCACTATTCTAGCAGAGCTGCCTGACGGTCCCGGTGTGATCACGGCGGAGATCGATCTCGATCATCTTGCTAAAGTTCGTGCCGAGCTGCCGGCCCTGCAGCACCGGCGCATTCTGAACAACCCTTCGTAGTCGCCGTCGCAGCACGTTTTTCCTGGGTACATACGAGCAAATCCAAATGGAATTCGTGGAGCCTTGATTAGGGTTCATGCAATGCTGTGAGCTGGCGGATCCGCGTGGACTT
>DATLCH010000054.1:0-3664 GCA_035526465.1 Candidatus Limnocylindrales bacterium
GCCGCGGCGATCGAAGCGGTGGCATCTAATGGCGGCCAGATCATGCCGCCGGTCATGGGTGCCGCAGCATTTTTGATGGCGGAGTTTTTAAACATCCCCTACGGCCAAGTCGCCCTCGCCGCGGCAGTCCCCGCATGCCTCTATTATTTGGCTCTGTTCACTCAGATCGATCTGGAGTCCGCCAAACGCGGCTTGTTAGGATTACCGGCTGATCAGATTCCCAAGTTTCGCAGCGTCATCCGTTTGGGCTGGGTGTTTCTGATTCCGCTTTCGATTCTCGTCTACACACTGATGATCGAAAATTGGGAAGCCGGCAAGGCCGGCATGGTCGCGGTCATCGGTGTCTTTGTCGTCGGCGCACTGCAAAAGGAAACCCGCCCGTCGTTTAAAAAGATCGTCGCAGCTTTCGAGGAAACCGGCAAAATTCTGCTCGATATCACAGTGATTACCGCTCTCGCCGGCATCGTCATCGGCGCGCTGCATCTTTCCGGCTTCACTTTTAAAATTTCACTCTTGCTCGTCACGCTCTCCGGCAATAACGTTTTCTTACTTCTGCTCATCACAGCGCTTGGTTGTCTTTTTCTTGGTTTGCCGTTGCCGACGACAGTCGTCTACATCACGCTAGCGGTTTTGGCAGCTCCAGCGTTAGTGCAATTAGGTATCCCGCCGCTCGCGGCGCACTTGTTCCTCTTCTACTTCGGCATGGTGTCACTAATAACGCCGCCCGACTGTTTGCCGGTGTATATCGCAGCATCGATTGCGCGAGCGAATTTCTGGCAGACCGGCTGGACCGCCATGCGCCTCGGCATCGCCGCCTACTTCGTGCCGTTTATCTTCGCGCTTCATCCACCGCTGATTCTCATGGGCACGTTAAAAGAAATTCTCATCGCGATCATCACCGCATCCATCGGCGTGATCCTGCTCGGCGCCGGTTGCGCCGGCTATTTATTCCGCCCATTGAGTTGGATCAATCGCGGACTTCTCTGGTTGGCCGCTCTGCTCCTGCTCCTTCCTTCGACCAGCAATCTGCTCCTTTTCGCCGACTTCGCCGGCTTCGCTCTTGGTGCAGCTATCCTTGCGTGGGAGTGGAGTCAACGTGATCACAGTTCGAAAATGATAACTGAATCTGGCACGATCACTCGCTAAAAAACGAAATTCCGGCAATCAGGTCTTTCATCAAATGCCTGACACGATTCTTGTGCTGACTTAGTTTTTAGCTGCAACGACATCGATCGTATTTACTTCAGCCCATACCCCGCCGCCACTTTGTCCATGTAACCGTTCTCGTCGAGCTTGCGAATTAACCTGACGTCTATCAGATCTTCGACCTTGACGTTCGCCGCTTTGGGATTTTGCGTCGCCATGAGCCGGCGAATATTGCGCAGGCCTTCGAGTGAAGGGAACGGCTTGCGGTCGATACTGGTTAGAAGATCCTGATAACCTTCCTCGCCAACCTTCGGGTCGTCGATCTGCAGCCGGCGCATGATCGTTCGAACGACGATACTTTTATTCACCGGCGCCAACGTAAACGCCAGGCTATCCACCAGTACCATGAGAATCCGTTCGGCGAGCTCCCCACGTTTTTGCACAAAATCGGGGGCCACTACGACGGCCTGATTGACCATGGGAATATTAAACGGCGTGAGATCGACGATGACCGAGAAACCTTTATTGATGAGCCGGCGCGCCAGCGCGCCGTCGAGCACCGCGGCGTCGACCCGGCCGGACTCGAGCGCCTGGCCGATCAGCACCGAGTCGCCGATCATCAGTATGCTGATATTGTCCCGTTTGACGTCGAGCCCGACATGTTCGAGCCCGAGGATTGTGTGCATCCAGGTGGTGCCGCCCATGCTCTGAATGCCGAAGCGTTTGCCGCGCAATTGCTCGGCGGTTTTCAGGTTCGGACTCGCTAGCATCGTGTGAGTGAGCTTGCTGGAAATAGAGGAGAGAATTTTTAAGTATGGCCCCTGCGCCGCTGCGCCGAGCACGGACGTGCCGCCGGTGTAACCCACCTCGAGATCTCCGGAGATGAGACTGGCAACCAAGATCGGCGCGCCCTTGATGAGCACGATGCGCGCGTCAATGGCTTGCTTGGAAAACAGTCCTTGCTCCTGCGCGATGAACAGTGGGATCGTGCGCGGGCTCATTGCGGCGACACCGATGGTGATCTTGGTTTGGGCGAGCGTGGGAGTGCCATTAAGAGTGACAATCAGGGAAGCAACGATCCAAGCGATAAGCCAAAATCTGCCCGACATATTTGTCCTCCTTCGCTCAGCAGTCACTGAGAATGTGGCAAACATCCGGTATTGGAAACAGACTACTCATACGAGAAACGGTGTCCCGGCGTCAAATCATTCTATGGGGCCTGGATTGATTGACCGATCTCTTTAAGCTAAGCTTCCCACAATTGCAGTTCGATTTGACCCAAGGAGGCAAAATTCTTATGGCGATATCGAAACGTAGAATAACCTTTATGGCGATTAGCTTATTCGCCTTTGTCGGCTTATCGCAAATTGTCCTTGAGAGTTTCGTCGACGCTCGCGCCGGCGGCGGCAGCTCCGCTGGCTCGCGCGGCTCCAGGAGCTATCAGTCTCCAAGCAGGTCCTCGCAACCAAATCCTTCACAACCGAGACGAGAAGCAGCTCCCCCACCGCAGCAGCCTAGCCCAATGGCGCCGCAATCCGGCGGCTTTATGCGTACCTTTGGCACCGCCATGTTGGGCGGGTTTTTAGGCTCCATGCTCTTTTCCGGCTTAGCTCATGGGGGCTTTGGCGGCCTTGGCGGCTTTGGCAGTAGCGGCATCGGGTTTGTTGAGATCCTGCTGTTCGCCGGTCTGGGATATTTTCTCTACCGCAAGTTTCTTAGGCCCGCGGCCGCAACGGGTTACGGCACCACGCAATACCAAAACACCCGGGATTACTCTCCACAATACACCCCGGTTCAAGAAGCGCCGGCGATCAATAGTGATATCGATTACCGGTCCCTCACGATGATGGACCGAAGCTTCGATCCCAATCAGTTTTTAAAAACCGCTCAAGATCTCTTTTTCAAAGTTCAGGGCGCGTGGAACAAGCAGGATGCCACCGCTCTGCGTTCCCTATGTGGATCCGAGTTGATGCAAACATGGGAACAGGAGCTGAACGACCTACGGGCTCGCGGTCACCAGAACAAAATGGAAAGTATCGCCCTTCGGGAAAGCGAGATCACCGAAGCATGGACGGAAAACGGCCAAGACTATATTACCGTTCGTCTCCACGCCAATCTGCTCGATTATACTGTCGATCAAAAAAGCGGAAACGTGGTCAGCGGTAACAACTCCGATCCCATTGAGTTCCAAGAATACTGGACCTTCACCCGTCCCGTGGGCCCTAACCCATGGAAGTTAACGGCGGTGCAGCAGGCATAGCAGGTCATCGATAAGGAATATTCAAACCAGCGGCGCACGCTCTCGTGCGCCGCTGTGCTTTTGGCCGTAGAGAAGCCGGTTCAAGGATCAAAAGCGAGAAGTAATCTTTCCTTCTTGATTCCATATAGACGAGCGCGGTGTGTTTGAAAGGAGACGATGGCATTGGATTACGGTGTGCATCTTCCAGTCATTGACTTCGGATTCCAACGCTTTTCATTGGAGCGGTTGGCGGCATACGTGAAAACCGCTGCCGAACTG
>DATLCH010000025.1:0-6027 GCA_035526465.1 Candidatus Limnocylindrales bacterium
CCGGACTTTTTGCCGGTGTTGCTCCAGGTGCCCTGGAGTTTTTTAATCATTTCTTTTGGTGGGGCGCTCTCGGGTCGATTTTACTTTTAATTCCCTACTTTCCGCGCTCCAAGCACATTCATATATTCCTCGCGCCAATCAATTTGGCTTTGAAAAAACAAAATCCCGGCGCGCTACAACCGATGGACTTCGAGAAAGAGGAAACCTTTGGCGCGGCTAAACTGGAGGACTTCACCTGGCCGCGTTTGTTAGACTCCTACAGCTGCATCATGTGCAATCGCTGCCAGGATGTTTGTCCGGCTACGAACACCGGCAAGGCGTTGAGCCCAGCCGCGATTCTCATCAATGAGCGCTATGAGCTCAACAAGATTTTCCCGAGTTTCTCGCAAGGTCAGGAGAGCCCGCGGCCGTTGCTCGATTTCGCACTGGATGCAGAATCGGCGTGGGCGTGCACGACCTGTAACGCGTGCATCGAAGTGTGCCCGGTCGGCAATGAGCAAATGCTGCACATTATCGACGTGCGCCGGGAGCGCGTTTTGGGCGCCGCAGAGTTTCCCAAGGGACTGCAAAACACTTTCAATCACATGGAGCGCGCTGGCAATCCTTTCGGGTTGGCTGCGGACGAACGAGTTGCCTGGACCAAGGGACTGCCATTCGCGGTGCCGACATTGGCCGACAAGCCTGATCCGGATGTGCTCTACTGGGTAGGATGCGCCGTGGCTTTCGATCCGAGGGCGCAAAAGATTGCTCAGAGTATGGCGACCATTTTTAACAGCGCGGGCGTGGACTGGGCGGTACTCGGGAAGGATGAAAAATGTACCGGCGACACGGCGCGGCGCGCCGGCAACGAATATTTATTCGTCCAAATGGCCGAAGAAAACATCGGCGCGCTGAACCAGATCAAAGCCAAAACCATTGTTACGACTTGTCCGCACTGCTTTCACACGATTGCCAATGAATACCCGCAGTTCGGCGGCAACTATGTAGTTAAGCATCACACGGATTTCATCGCCGAGCTGAGCGCAGCCGGCAAGCTCAAAAGCAATCTCGCGAGTAACGGTTCGGTGACCTACCACGACCCCTGTTACCTCGGCCGGCACAACGGCATTTTCGATCAGCCGCGCGTTCTGATCGAGTCCACGGGCGCCAAATTGACCGAGCCGAGCCGGAGCCGTAGCAACAGCTTCTGCTGCGGCGCCGGCGGCGGTCAATTCTGGAAAGAAGAAGAAAAAGGCCGGGAGAGGGTCAGTACCAACCGCTTTCGTGAATTGAAACAGACCGGCGCCAAAACCGTTGCTACGGGCTGCCCGTTTTGCATGCGCATGCTCACGGATGAGAATGCCAAGGAAGAACCGGAGGGCGCAATGGAGGTTGTCGACGTGGCTGAGATTGTCGCCCGCAGTTTAGAAAAATAAGATGCGAACTAGCGGCGGTGGGGTGACGGTTTTTTTCTGGCTCGTGTTGTTTATCGTGTCCGCTTGCGATGCTCAACCTAAGGTGACGATTAACACGAAAGATGGCCGCCAGGTCAGCTTTCAAGTAGAAGTCGCCGACACTCCAGGCAAGCGCGAGATCGGCTTAATGTACCGTACCGAACTTGCCGACGACCACGGCATGATCTTTCTTTTTCCGAGCGAGTCCCAGCAGTCCTTCTGGATGAAAAATACCCCGCGCGCTTTGGACATGATCTTTATCGGTAGCGATCGTAAGATCGTCGGCATCGTCGAACAAGCCACGCCGTTTTCCCTCGAGCCTCGGGCAGTCGAAGGTCGGAGCCAGTTCGTTTTTGAGATCAATGGCGGCTTGTCCAAACGGCACGGCTTCAAAACCGGCGACTCGGTGCAGTTCGACGGTTTTAACGCCTCGGTCAGTCAATAAAAAAGGACCGAAAGCCGGAGCCGTCGGTCCCTTTTATCTGCTTAAAAACTGTTGTCAAATTTCGCTAAAAAAGTACGGCCGCACCGGCGCGAGTTTCTCCTCGTAGGAATCCGGATACATGAACCACAACGAGGCAGCGAGGCTGCTCAGGAGCGAGTTGCCGTCCTGCGGTGTAAAGCAGGTGCCGATGACTTCGTTGTCGTTATGGATCGCCAGACTTTGCGCGACGATCACTGTCTGATTGAGAATTCGACCGAACAGGCCATGGTCGCGTCCAAACGAAAACACCGACGCCGACGATGCCTTATTGGTCATCGCGACTCTGCGCGTCGAGCGGAAACGGCGCAGTAATTCGTCCATCTCGATGCTGCGGCGCAAGCGCAAGTTAAAATGGATCGTATGCATATACTGAGTATTGAGCTTCAACGCCGAGGAGAAGATATTCAAATCAAGTCCCATGGTTTTAAATAACTCGTGGGCGTCATGACCCTGATGGGTGCCGTACTTCTTGTCGTCATGTTTGCCCGCCTCCGGCGCTGGAATGAAATCGCCTTCCTGACTTAAATCGTTGGCGCGGCGCATGCAGACAAAGCGGCTCTCGGCCAGGTTGTCCTCTTTTTCTGGACCTAGTGCGATCGTGTCGATCAGCACGGCTAAGTTGTGAGTATTACAACTGACCACTTGGATGAATTGGTCTTCGCCCGTTACCAGAGACTTGTCGTTGATACCGCGGGCGTATTTTTTGCCGAAGCCATCTTCGCTGCCCTGCGCGATAAAGCCGCGGCCGTTGTTGGCGTATTTATTGTACAACTTTTCTTTATTTTTATTGCCGACCGGCGTGCAATCGATGACGACGCTCGCCCGTTCGATCGCTTCTTCTGCTTCGAGACATGGCGTCATGCCCATTTCGATAAACTTCTGCCGGTTTTCTTTGTCCACAGCGAGTTTGGCACCCTTGTCGCACGAGACTAAGACTTTGCTGCGATCGGTAAGCAGCGGCGTGCGTTTGTGGAACGTCACTTCGTCGATGCCAAACTGCTCTTTGAAGGTAGACAGAATTCCGATCAGCGGTTCGCCGATGGTGCCGGTGCCGACAATGTGAACGATCTTTTTCTGTGCCATGGTTTTCAGTCCCTCGGTTTGTTGGCCAAATACTAGCCCAAGCAAGTCATGCGATCAACAGATTATCCGCCACCGAGCACTAGTTTTTGGCTTTAAATCCTCTATCTTAGAATGCATAAGCGAGGTGAATCACAATGTCAGACACGCTGGTTCCAGCTCAATCGTTTTTTACTAAAAACTTCGGCATTGGCAATCAAGATTTGGAAAAGATCATCGACGCGGCGGTGGGCAAAAAAGCCGACTACGCCGATCTATTTTTCGAGTACCGCCGCAACGAAGGCATCAGCCTGGAAGAGGGGATGGTCAAAAACTGTTCCCAATCGACTTCCAATGGCGTTGGCGTGCGTGTGCTTGCTGAGGCGAAGACGGGTTACGCTTACACGGACGACATCACCATCGAAAACTTAGAGATCGCTGCTCGTACGGCGCGCTACATCGCCCAAAGCCGCCCCTCGCAAGTGCCCGCCCAAGTGGGCCAGCGGCCAGGCGCCGCCCATGATCTTTATAGCATTGCGACGCCGGTGAACGACGTTGCATTGGATCGGAAAGTCGCGTTGCTTTATGAGATCGATAAGTTTACCCGCGCCCTAGACCCTCGGGTAAAGAACGTTTTCGCGTCGATAGGGGCCGAATACAAAGTAATCCTCGTCGCGTCGTCGCAAGGCATGGTGGTGGGTGATATCCAGCCGCTTACGCGCCTCAATATTACTTGCATCGTCGAAGAAAATGGCAACCGCCAGATCGGCAGTTTCGGCGGCGGCGGGCGGGTGGAGTTCGGCTTCTTTGTCGATGCCCGCGATCATGAACGGTATGCCCGCGAAGCGGTGCGCCAAGCCGTGTTAAACCTGAGCGCTGAAGACGCGCCGGCGGGAACCATGGATGTGGTTCTCGGTCCTGGTTGGCCGGGAATTTTGCTGCACGAGGCCATCGGTCATGGTCTTGAAGGCGATTTCAATCGCAAAAAAACTTCCGCTTTCAGCGACCGTATCGGCGAAAAGGTCGCGTCGGAGCTTTGCACAGTGGTGGACGACGGAACCATCCCGTCGCGCCGCGGTTCGATTAACGTCGACGACGAAGGCACTCCGACGAGCCGAACCACGCTGATCGAGAAGGGCATACTCAAAGGCTATCTGCAAGATAAGCTCAATGCCGGTTTGATGAAGATGTCGCTTACCGGCAACGGCCGGCGCGAAAGCTACGCCCATATTCCCATGCCGCGTATGACCAACACGTTCATGCTGGCTGGCGAGTCGGCGCCGGAAGATATTTTGAAATCGGTGGACAAAGGCCTCTACGCTGTCTCCTTCGGCGGCGGTCAAGTCGACATTACCAGCGGCAAATTTGTTTTCTCCGCCAGCGAAGCTTACCTGATCGAAGATGGCAAGGTCACAAAGCCGGTGAAGGGCGCGACTTTGATCGGCAACGGCCCTGACGTGTTGACGCGAGTGTCGATGGTCGGCAGCGATTTGAAGCTCGATGAAGGCGTCGGCACCTGCGGTAAAGACGGCCAGTCGGTGCCGGTTGGCGTCGGTATGCCGACGATCAAGATCGATGGACTGACGGTGGGCGGGACGCGGGCGTAGTCGAAAAGTCTGTTGTCAAAGGTTTCAATGGTTCCATGGCTCGATTGAAACAGTTGGAACCTTGGAACAGTCAAAACGATAGATCGGAAAACCATGGAACGCTGTGAATTAACCCAAGAGCTCGGTCGCGAGATACTCGCCGCCGCCACGAAGAAGGGTGCTTCGTCCGGCGATGTGGTCATGGTCGAGGGCGATTCGTTTTTCGTTACAGTGCGCATGGGTGAAGTCGAGAAGATCAGCCAGGCCGGTGAGAAGCGGCTGGGGCTGCGCCTATTTCTCGGCAACAGCTCAGCGTCGGCGTCGACGTCTGATATTTCCAAGAAATCAATTGAAAAGCTCGTCGACGACACTGTGCAGATGGCGCGTGCCACTGCTCAGGATCCCAGCGGCGGCCTGCCCGAGGCGGATATGCTCGCCCGGGAGATTCCCGATCTTGATCTAGTCGATAACGGCGCGCGCAATCTTGCCGTCGATGATAAGATTCAGATCGCCTTAGACACCGAAAAGGCTGCGCTGGCCTTCGATGCGCGTATCACTAACTCCGAAGGCGCCGAATTTTCCAACCACTTCGGTCGCGTCGTCTATGTCAGCAGTCACGGCTTTGCCGGGGAATATTCCGGCTCGACCTTCGGCCATTCAGTGTCGCCCGTGGCGAAGCAGGACGGTTCGATGCAGCGCGACTATTGGTACTCTTCGAAGCGAAAGTTTGCCGATTTGGAGTCGTCCAAGCATGTCGGCGAAACAGCCGCTCAGCGCGTGCTGCGCCGGCTCGGCGGCCGCAAAGTGAAAACCTGCGAGGTGCCGGTGGTGTTCGATCCGGAAATGGCAGCCTCGCTGCTGCGCAGTCTGGCCTCGGCAATTTCGGGATATGCGCTCTATAAAGGCGCGTCGTTCCTGGCCGGCAAGCTCGGCGAAAAGATCGGCTCGGATTTACTAACCGTGATCGATGATGGCACCATCGTCGGTGCTCACGGCTCGCGCCCTTTCGATGCCGAGGGGTTGCCGATTAGGAAGAAAATTGTTGTCGAGCGCGGCGAGCTCAAGAGTTATCTGCTCGACACTTATAGCGGCAAGAAGTTGGCGATGCCGTCTACCGGCAACGCCTCGCGTTCCGTGGGCGAGCCTCCGGGTGTGTCGCCGGCGAATTTTTACTTAAACCGCGGCGCACAGACTCCGCAGCAGATCATCGGATCGATTAAGTCGGGGCTCTATGTCACCGAGATGATCGGTTCTGGTGTCAACATGATCACCGGCGATTACTCCCGCGGCGCCGCCGGCATGTGGATCGAGAACGGCGAGCTCGCCTATCCGGTAGAGGAGATCACCGTCGCCGGCAATCTCAAGGAAATGTTTCACGACATCGAAATGGTCGGCAACGATCTCGAAATGCGCGGCCGCATCGCGGCGCCGACGTTAAAGCTTGTGAAGATGACGGTGGCGGGGG
>DATLCH010000077.1:0-4460 GCA_035526465.1 Candidatus Limnocylindrales bacterium
TATAACACCTATGCCGGCATGAAGCAGCTCGATCAGGAATTCGTCGATTTAGCGCGGCTAATGGGCGCGAATCGCTGGCGTTTGTCCTTCCGCGTTATTTTGCCGGCTGTATCGCCTTATATTATCACCGGATTCAAAACCAGCATCCCATTCTCAGTCATCGGCGCCATCACCGGTGAATTCATCGCCGCAACCGAAGGACTGGGCTATTACATCCGCGCTGCCGCCGGCGTGTTTCGAACCGCCGATGTATTTGTCGGCATTGCCGTGCTGATGATAATCGTGATCCTAATGAACAAGATTGCCGATCTGATCGAACGGCGCGTGTTGCGCTGGCAGACTCAGACCGAAAGCGTCCAAGTCCAAGGATAAGGAGGTTTCCATGTTTAAAAAACTTTGCGCGCTCGCGATCACCGTCGCCGTAGTCGTCGCTGGCGCCGTCAGCGTCGGCGCTCAGCAAAAAGAAGAAATCACCATCACCACGGCCGTGTCGAATCTAGCGTTCGCGGCCGTCTGGGTGGCTGAACAGTTGAGATATTTCGAGCAGGAAGGTGTGCGCGCCAAAGTCGTCGTCGCCGGCGGCGGCTCGCAGTGTCAGAGCGCAGTCGTCGGCCGCTCGGCACAGTACTGCGCGTCATCGTCGGAAGGCTTGATCCTCGCCTATGCCGAGGGCGCGCCGCTGATCGCGGTGCAGTCGCATAACCGTAACATGACGCTCACGGTCGGCGTCCGCAAAGCAATCGTCGATAAATTAAAGCTCACGCGCAAAAGTCCGCTGCAAGAACGCATGCAAGTGATTACTCACCTTGGCACCATCGGCACCACCGGCCCCGGTGCGGTGTCGGAGCAGATTTTTCGCTTCATGGCCAACAAAGTCAAAGGTGCCGACTCGAGCAAATTAAAGTTCGCCGCTCTGGGCGGTAACGAGCTGGTACCGGCAATGATGAACAACGTTATCGATGGGTTCGCCCAATCGCCGCCGTCGGTGGAAATCACCGAAGCCGCCGGCAAAGGCTACGCGCTGATTCCGATGGGCTTTGGCGAGATCCCGGAATTTACCGATTACCCTTTCGAAGTCTTAATGGCTCGCCCCGATTACGCCGAGGCCAACCGTGAGACCACCACCGCGGTGGCACGCGCGATCTCCCGCGCCGGAGTGCTTTATCACAGCAAGCCCAATGAGTTCAAAGCGGCGTTGCGCGCCCATAAATATTCTGACAAATCGAAATTGGAAGACGACGTTTTCAACCTCGCCTACAGCATGGTCGCGCCCGCCATGCCCAAATGGGGCAACATGACTGTGGAGGGCTGGAACAAAGTCATCAACTTCGCTGCCGGTGCCGGCATGTTGAAAGACCGCGCCAAGATCCCGACGGCCACTGAAGGGCTATTGTGGACTAATAAGTTTGTCGGTAAGGCACCGTGAACCCGGAGGAATTAAAAAATTACAGATTCCAAGTTCCGGCTTGGGAATCTGCAACCGATCGGACGGCGGCTATTTTGCAATCTGGAATTTGTAATCTCGAATCCGCTGATCGCACAGCGATCAGCGATGCCCCATAACCGCCAGGAACTGTTTCAGTGAAGCAAACTTCAAATACGGATTGGTCTTCTTCTGTTCGCCAATGGTGGCGTGTTTGAGCGGCGCGTAATTGTGACCGGGGAATAGAATCGTTTCCTCCGGCAATGCCATCAGCTTTTGTGTAAGGCTGTAGTACATCTGCTCGGGATTGCCGCCGGGGAAGTCGACTCGGCCACAGGCATCGATGAACATGGTATCGCCCGACACCACGCGGCCGTCGACCAGGAAACACTGCGAGCCCGGTGTGTGGCCGGGGGTGTGCATGAGCTCGATCTCGATGCCTCCGACGTCGATCTTATCGCCGTGATCGGTTTTAATCAGGTCCGATGCCACCAAGCCTTTAAGAAACTCCGCCTCGGCCTTGTGCACCACCACCTTGGCTTTGCACTTTTCTAACAGCTCGCTCACGCCGTCGATTGCCATCCCGGCAAACCCGCCGCCGACATGATCCGGGTGCGTGTGGGTAACCAACGCGTGAGTAATTTCCATGCCGTCCTGCGCCGCTGTTTTGATAATTGTGTCGATCTCCCAGGCGGCGTCGACAACTGCCGCCTGGTGCGTCGCCGTCGAACCGATCAGATAGACATAGTTCTGCATCGGGCCGATCTCGAGCTGTTTAAAATAAAGCGCAGGATTCATTGTACGATCGAGTTTTTTGGAATTTGGAATCTGTAATTTGAAATTTGCTTCAGCGCCCTTTCGCTGCCAGCCAATCGTAACTCACACCGTCGCCGTTATCGTGGCTCATCGGCAAACCGGAAGCGGACCAGCCTGGCGCAATGATATTTCCCATCTGATCGCGCATACCGCCGAATCCGCCGAGTAAATTGGAGACGTCCTGATAACCTGCCTCCAATAACATTCCGGCCGCCCTGGTAGAGCGCGGACCCGCCTGGCATCCGACAATGATTTGTTTATCTTTAGAAAAGTTTTTTTCGACGACTCTGATAAAGTCAGGATTCAACACCATACCGCGCCCCGGATCGGCAAACGCCACGGGAATATTTACCGCACCGGCAGCGTGACCATTGGCGAACTCTTGTGTCGTGCGCACGTCGATGTAGACGACCTTATTATCAGCGCTCAGAGTGTCGTAGGCTTGTTGCGGCGTGATCTCTTTGACGGCCATAGAACTTATTTATCAGTTCTCAGCGGGCCAGTTAATAGAAGAGATAGATCCCCAACTCAACAACTGACGACCTACCCTGATCAGTATCTCCTACATGCCCATTATATTGTAGCCGGCGTCGACATGCATGACTTCGCCGGTCACAGCGCTGCCCCAGTCGCTGCACAGATAAAGCGCGGTCTTGCCGACTTCTTCGGCATCGATATTTCTTTTCAACGGAGCGCGCTCAGCGACATGGTGCAGCATGGATTTGAAATCCGAGATACCCGCTGCCGCCAATGTCCGTAACGGTCCGGCGGAAATCGCGTTGACGCGGATGCCTTTGGATCCAAGGTCGTGAGCCAGATAACGCACACTCGCTTCCAACGCGGCCTTCGCCACGCCCATGACGTTGTAGTTAGGGATGACCTTCTCCGAACCCATGTAAGTCAGCGTCAGTACCGAGCCATTGCGTCCTTCCATGAGCGGTGCGGCATGGCGCGTCAGGGACACCAATGAGTAAGCGCTTACATCCATGGCAAGATGAAAACCGGCGCGGCTGGTCTGCACATAGGGATTCGCCAGATCTTCTTTGTTGGCGAAAGCGATGGCATGAATCAAAATGTCGAGGCCGCCCCATTCTTGCTTCAGCGTCGCGAAAACTTTCTCGACTTCTTCGTCCTTGGTGACGTCGCAGGGCAGGATAATCTTGGAACCGATTCCATCGGCCAGTGGCCGCACGCGTTTTTCGAGCATCTCGCCGGCAAATGTGAATGCCAACTGGGCACCCTCGGCATGAAATGCCTCCGCGATCGCCCAGGCGATGCTCCGCTCGTTGGCAACGCCAAAAATCGCCGCTTTTTTTCCGTCAAGTAGTCCCATCGCTATTCACCCTCCCCGGCACTTCAGCGTCCGGAGTATTGCGGCGTGGTTATTTCTTGGTTTGACCGCTCAGTCCGCGCTGCCAAAGATACTCCGGCTCGCCCATTTGATCGCTGATCCAGCGTGCCAAAACAAAAAATAAATCGCTCAGCCGGTTCAAATACTTGATCACGTCGTCGTTGATCAACTCCTCGCGCGACAAGCGCAAGACATCCCGTTCGACGCGCCGGCACACCGTGCGGCATTGGTGTAAGTAGGCGCCGATGCGGCCGCCGCCGGGCAAAATGAAGGACTGCAAGGGCTCGAGATCCTTCTGACACTGGTCGATCCACTTTTCCAGCCGTTTGATTTCATCGGCGCCGACGCGATACATGCCCGCTTGGAAAAACTCCGGCGGCGTCGCCAATTCGCTGCCGATGTCGAACAGCTCGTCTTGGACCTGGCACAGTACTTCGTCGAGAAAGCGATGCCCTTCGCCGGATTCGCGGTTTTCTTCATTGAACACCCGCGCCAATCCGACAACCGAATTGAGCTCGTCGACGGCGCCGTAAGCTTCGACTCTGAGCGAGTCCTTGGCAACGCGCTTGCCACCGACCAGACCGGTCTCGCCGCGGTCACCCGTGCGCGTGTAAACTTTATTGATGCGAACAGCCATAATTGAAATCTACGGACAATCGATAATTGAGAATGCTAAACCGGGAGAACGGCTCACGACTTTGTTGATCTCAATCTCCATAATCAAATTTTGATTTGCACCGACCGCTTGCGCCAAATCAAATAAGCCGGGATGCCCAGGCTGACGATGAACAGTCCGATCAACGTCTCTTTGGGTTTTTCCGTCACCGAGCCCCAGACGATCCACAGATGAACCAGCACGAAAAGTATCGG